>NZ_JBLTJC010000018.1:0-60459 GCF_048158785.1 Streptomyces colwelliae
GTCGCATATCGGCACAGCCCCGCGCCTGCCCCCGGAAGTCGAGATGCGGGGCCTCGGGCTCCTGAGGTTCCTGAGCCGGTTGGGACATCGCTGTCTCCTCTGCCCGGTCGGCGACCGCTACCGCACGCTCATCGGGCTCGCCCACCACGACCTGGGCCCAGACCGCCTTTCCCACGGGTTCGACAGGAAGGGCTCGCGCGAGTTCGTGTTCCACTCGCCGATGGCTGATGACTGATTCTGCTATCTCGCCGCTGCGTATGGCGATGTTGGACAGCAGGGAGGACGTCAGTCCGTGCGTGTGCTCGGTGCCGCCCTGCAGATAAATCCCGCAGGTAAGCGCGGGATCGGCCACCAGGCGGTAATCTCGCTCGACTTGGTGCCGGCCGGACTGGTCGCGCTTGCAGTACCGGTCGAGCTCGCCGAGCAGAGGTGTCGGCTCCATGTTGTGGTAGCCCGTGGCGAACACGCAGATGTCGACGGTGATTTCCTGCAAGTCGCTGTCGAGCAGCAGGACACGCCGCTCGTCACCGTCGTGCACGACCTCGGTGACCCGAGTGAGATTCAGGAAGTGCAGCCGCCTGGCGCCCTGGACATCCTCTGCGTACGAGCGGCGGTACAGGTCCCTGATGACCTCGTCGTCGGCAACCGAGTAGTTGGTGTTCCTGTGGTAGTCCCAGAACGCCTGGCGCATCCGGTCCGTGCCGAAGTAGTAGTCGTCCACCGCACCCGGGTCGAACACCTGGTTGGCGAAGGGGGTGTCGTCGGCCAGGGAGTACCCGTACGACGGGACAATGGCGTGCACCTGCGCGTCGGGCAGCGCGTCGTACAGAAACCGGGTGATCTCGGCCGCGCTCTGACCCGCGCCCACGACGGCGACTGACTTGAGGCTCGCTGGGTCCGTCCGGCGGAACCGAGACAGAAACTCCGAGCTGTGCCACACCCGGTCCTCCCGCCGCACGCCCTCCGGCATCCGCGGGACGAGCCCCGTAGAGATCACCACGTTTCGCGCGCAGATCGTCTGGATGTCGCCGCTCTCCCGCTGGCGGACCTCCACCTCCAGGTGGGCCGGCGCGCCGGGTTCGGTAGCCCCAACGGGCAGTCGTATTCGAAGAACCTCCGAGCCGTATGCGACCCGGTCGGTGAAGTGCGCGGCGGTCCACTCCAGATACTGGTGAAACTCCTGCCGGGTGGGAAAGAACGTCTGGGTGTTGACGAAGCGCGCCAACCGGTCCGAAGCGTGCAGATACGACACGAAGCTGTAGCGCGAGGCCGGATTGCGAAAGGTGGCGATGTCCTTGAGGAACGGGATCTGCATCGTCGCGGACGGCAGCAGCATGTTGCGGTGCCATCCGAAGGATTCCTGGCGCTCGAAGAAGAAGCCCGTGACCTGTTCACCCGGGTTGTGGGTGTTGTGCTCTTCGAGGGCGACAGCCAGCGACAGATTGGACGGGCCGAACCCGACGCCGATCACGTCGTACAGCTCATCAGGCGAACCAGCAGCCACAGAAATTCCCTTCACCCAGCGCTGCCGCGGTGGGCAGCGTTCTTCGGCCGGTCAGTTCCACGGGTTCGGCATGGAGTCCAAAGGCGGTGCCCGTCACACGCCCTTCTCGACACTTTCCTGGAGTACGGGTATCGCCCCGTCCTCCTGATGAGGTTTCAGATACTGCAGCAGCGGTCCGGTCATGACGGTGGTGACCAGGGCCATGATGACCATCGCGGTGAACACCCTGTCGTCCAGCACACCCAGTCCGAGACCCACGTTGAGGATGACCAGTTCCGTGAGGCCACGCGCATTGAGCAGGACACCGAGCGTGACCGCCTCCCGCCCGGTGGCACCGGACAGACGGGCCGAGGTGGCTGCTCCGGCGAACTTGCCCAGACACGCGACCAGGATCACGGCCACGACCATCACGAGGCCGTGGCCGCCCAGCCCGCCCAGATTCACCGAGAGCCCGGTGACCGTGAAGAACACGGGCAGCAGGAAGAGACTCGTCTGCTCGATCCGTTCGGCGACCTCCGGTGCTCGGGCGTCGATCTCCTCACGCGGCACCACGGCCCCGAAGGCGAAGCCGCCAAAGACAGCGTGCAGCCCGATCTCGTTGGTGGCCCAGGCCGACAGCAGGAGGCCGGTAACGAGCACGGCGTGGATCACGGGACCGCCGGCCGACCACCGTCCTCGCGCGGCCAGCAGCCGACGCAGCCCAGGTCGCACGACATAGAGCAGGGCCAGCACGAAGGCTCCTGATTCGAGCAGCATCCGCACCAGGGGCCAGGTTCCCCCGGCGGTGGCGATGACGACGATGACAGCCAGCACGCACCAGGCCAGGAAGTCCTCGATGGCCGCGCAGGTGACCGCCATAGAGCCGATCCGGGTGCGTTGCAGCCCCCGCTCTGTGATGATCCGGGCCAGCACCGGGAACGCGGTGATGGCCATCGCGGCTCCGAGAAAGAGCGCAGGCGCAAGCGCACCGTCGGTCTTGAGCTGCGACTTGTCGTACCAGGAGTAGAGCAGCAGAGCCAGTCCGGCGCCGAGCACGAACGGCAGCGTGACCGAGCTGAGAGAGACGACGACGACCTGGCGGCCCGCCCCGCGCAGCCGGAACAGGTCGAGCTCGTAGCCGACGCCGAACATGAAGAGCACCAGCCCGAGTTGGGCGAACCCCTGCAGGAGCGGCCGGGTGTCCGCCGGGAACAGCTGGTCGGTGAGATGGCCCGGCAGGAGTCCCAGCAGGCTCGGCCCGAGAGCGATGCCGGCGACGATCTCGCCCATCACCGCCGGTTGGCGAAGTCGTCCGGCAACGCGGGCGAAGACGAATGCGACGGCGAGAATAAGGGCAAGCCCCGCTAACATGCTTCCGGTTATCGCATCGCCGGACCGCACAGCCTCGAAATACGAGTCCAATCCAGGCACCTCTTCTCGCTCATTCGGACAGCACGGCGAGTATCCGAGAATCGACTTGGAATCAGACCGGACTTTACACCCCGTACCCCGCCTCACCGCCAGAGTGAAGTCACGCGCTAAATCAGGGGAGTTGAAGGATGCGTGTCCTGGCGACGGGACACGGCCTCGACGGATACTCCGCCGTCCGAGCGGATTTCATCGAAAGGACCACGACATGTTCGTTCCTCGTCCATATCGAGAACCGGACGGATCATGGATGGTGGATCTGATAGACCACAATCCGTTGGCGTTGCTGACGACCAACGGTGAATCTGGCCACGGTCCATCGGCCACACATCTTCCAGTCATCCGCGATCCCCAGTGGACAGGCGAATGGACCTCGGATCTCGCGGGCACTCGCCTTCTCGGCCACATGAACGCAAACAATCCACACTGGTCGGCACTGCGGAACGGCGATCCGGTCCTGCTGATATTCAATGGACCGCACGCCTATGTCTCTCCCACGGTGTACCGCACCACCCCGGCAGCACCGACCTGGAACTTCACAGCCGTCCATGTGCACGGCATCGTGGAGAAGATCGATGGATCCGAGGACACCCTGGACGTGGTGAAATCCACGGTCCATGCCTTCGAGGGCTTCTTCGGTGCCGGCTGGGACATGGCCGAATCCGTCGACTACTTCCGGAAGATCCTTCCCGGTGTGGGCGCCTTCCGGGTCGATGTGCGACGGGCCGAGGGCATGTTCAAGCTCAGTCAGGAGCAGGACCCCGAGGTCCGCGGTCGGGTACAGCAGGCGTTCGCGCAGAGCGGTTGCAGCCGCCATCGTGAGACCGCTCGCTTGATGGGCCTACTCCCCTAGCGCCATCGGTCCTCACCGTGGTCGGCTGCGGAACCCCTCAGCCGACCATGGTGAGGCCCGGTTCAAGCCCCGCCCTCCGGCGCGTCGGCCAAGGCTTCCTGCAGCTCAAGAGTCCGCTCGGCCGCATGGTCGAGCGTCGTCAGCACCCATTCGTCGAGATCGGTGCCAAGCCGTTCGGCCGCCTTGCGCCACTCCCGGAAACGATTGTCAGGCACCTCAAGCCGACGAACGGTCCGGTCGGTCCTGCCTGCCGCGTCCTCACGCGAGTTCTGGATCGCGTTGCGCAGCTGCTTGGTGGTCCACTTCATCTGCTCCGCCGTGTCGAGCCAGTGCTCCTGCTCCGGCACGGGGAGCGAGGCGACCTCCGCGTGATGCTGAAAGCTCAGCGTGGCGCGCCGTCTCGTCACGTCGAACCGACGGGAGACCCAGGCGTAGTTGCGCAGCGTCTGGTACTTGAGCCCCGCGGCCCGAATCCCCATTTCGTAGCGATCCCCGTAGTTGTCCTTTCCATATACCAGCCAGTCACCAAGCCACCACGCGGAGGAATCGACCAGTCCTGCCAGTTGACGGCCGGCTCGCTCCCACGACTCGAAGTTCAAGCCTGCCGGTATCTGAAGCCCCATACGCGTGGTCATAACGTCGGTTCGCTGCGCGGCTTCCGAGACTAAACGTCTCTTCAACGGTCCGGAAACTGATGGCTTGTTCGACGGTAGTGTTCTTGGTAATTGTGCGTTACGCGTAGCGCCCACGAGCACCTCCATGTACCGGTGGATCCTGCGAAGTCGAGGGTTCGCCCGACTGCCGCCGGCCACCTCCATCGGACGGGTTCCGCACGCTCTTTACTTCACCTGCGGGTGCGTCTTTTCGGCCAACTGCGGCCGACTTGACGCAATGTCTCCGGTGATTCGGTGCCAGTCAAACCCAGCGGCACCAAGCCGGGCAAGCGGTATCGAATCGCCGAACGCGACTTTCACATGTCCATACGCGGCCCTATCGGACCGTCACGATGTGGATCAGCATGAGGCGGCAGCCGTTTCGGCCACGGTGCGAGGAAAACGCGCCGCTGTGACGAACAACCTATGGCTGAACAGCAGCTATGGCGTCGGCGTCTACGACCGGACGAGCCTTTCACGCGTTCCCGAGGCGTCCGTAAGCGTAGGCGGCGGACACCAGTGTCATGTGATGGTGCCAGCCAGGGAACGAACGCCCTTCGAAGTCAAATAGCCCGAACCATCGCGCCATCGCGCTCACGGCGGTGGCGGGGCCGGCCGCCAACTCCGTCAGCCCGACAGCTTCGCGGAAGCTTCGATGAGGGAAGTTGGTGATCCAGATCCGATCAGGGAACCCGCCGGCAACCGTCTGACCGAAAAGTCGGTAGAGGTCCATGGCAGGTCCGACGGAGGGTAGCGCGGGCAGGCGGACCGGTACGGACAGGACTGGCGCGGTTCGGTTTTCGGCCCCACGAGTGCCGGGCCGGACGGTCTCCAGCGCCGAACCAGACGAGACCAGATGCTGCGCGGCGGGCGCCAACGTACCGGCCCCCGGGCATTCACCGAGGATCAGCGGAAGGTCCGACGGGACCCCGATGACGAAGGCATACCCGCGCTGATCCAATCCACGGATCAGCGGACCGAGGGCCCTTTCGTCACTCAGGTCGGCGACGACGGGCCGGACGGAACATGTGTGCGCCGCCAGGGATTCCACCAAGCCGAGGGCGTGTGCCCACATGGGCCGGTACCGTTCGGTGTCAGGAACGCGGGTGCGTCGACGCAACTGCATGTTCCCGTTCCACGGACCGGGCAGCGACAGTTCCCAGGCCACGGGTATGTGGGCGCTTCCGACACACAGGAACGCGCCGTAGCCGAGTTGGCAGTTCAGGGTCCGATCGGACAGCGGATCGTAGTGGCGGTGAACGCCGACCGATCGTTCCCCGCGTTTAGGCAAGAATGCACGGCCGATCGACCACGCCCTGACAGAGCGATGATCCTCGGCCCAGGAAGCGAGTTCATGGAGAGCCGGCCGCCAGTGCCACGGGCTGACGTTGACGAACTGCCGCAGTGACTGCGCGGCGGCCGGAGAGGCCGAGATGGCCCGGGCGAGACGGCTGATCGACTTCTTTCCGGGCGTTGCCAGCAGGGCCGCCATGTAGGCATGGGCCCAGCGCCTCTGGTCCACGCGCAAGAGGTGTCCGAAAATCTGCGCGCAGAAATACTCCAGGCCCCTCCCGACGGCGTTCGTGTCGTCAAAGCCGCTGTGCGCGTCCAGAGTGTCAACTTCGAAACAACTGACCACAGTTCCCCCGTAGCTCTACGTTGATATCTCCTTGACGGAACGATGGTCACGCGCTGTCACATTGGGGCACCGAGGAAGCGGGGACGGGGCAGCTCCGTGGGCGACACATCGGCCCACGCGCAGCAACACCCAGGCGCACCCAACCTTCAGGAGACCGGCTCGAGTTACCGAGCCGACCTCCTCGTCGGATCACAGCGTGTCCATCGCCTATTCGATTGGTGTCGTAGGTGTCGTCGGACAAGCTTCCGTGCGAAGTTCATCGCGCCGAACGCGCCATTCGTCCAGGAGCCCGGGCAGCCGCTCGGCAAAGAACTCGGCCAATGCGATCTTCTCTTGAAGAGGCACCATGCGCTCCGGCGGGACGTCGTCCAACAAGGCCAGCCCTTCCCGGAACAACGCCGCGTGTTCCTTGTGGACGGCGGAGTCGAAGTGCTGCGGTTGATCGTCCACAGGACACAACCGGATTCGGTCGGCCCGCTCACCGGCCATGCGCGTCCGTCGCGCCATCCCGAAACTCTCCAGCAGCTTGACCGCACCGGTGACGGCACTCCGGCTCGCCAGTAGTGAATCACTGAGCTCGTCGATCGACTGCTGCGGGGAATCACAGACAAGCAGGTAGCCCAGCAGGCGTCCAGCCATCGGCGGAAACCCGAACCGACGTGCATAGAAGTGTCCGACACGGTCGGCGAAGGTGAGCTGCGCGTCCTGCGGCACTTCGAGACGATAACATTGATGCCTGAAGTAACACAAATATGTGTCATCACGGCTGCGACCGGGGGGATTCTTCCGCTTCATGGCCTTGAGCAGGCAAAGGAGCGGGTCACGTTGGTAAAGGCCGAGGACTTGACTGCCGGACAGACCCCACGGTCGCCGGAGAGTGTCTGGCTCGGACGGGCCCCAAGCCGCCGGCGCCGCGGGGCTGCTCCGGGAGTGAAGCACCTGGACCGTGAACGGATCGTCACCGCCGCAGTCCGGCTCCTGGACGCCGAGGGTGAAGCACGATTCTCGATGCGCCGTCTGGCCAGCGAGCTTGAGGTCACCGCGATGTCGTTGTACTGGTACGTAGACACGAAGGACGACCTGCTCGAGCTCGCCCTGGACGCCGTGACGGGGCGAATGGAGTTACCAGATCCTGCCGACGCCGGACGCGACTGGCAGGACGACCTGCACGCGCTGGCCTTGGCCTGGCGGCGTGCCATGATCGCCCGCCCTTGGGCGCTGCATTGTTACGGCCGGTTCCCCCATCCTGGCCCGCACGGTCTGCGATTCTCCGAGCACGTTCAAGCCGTCCTCGCGCGTTCCCCCTTGCCCGACGCACTGCGGCCGACCGCACTCTCCGCCGTCCTTCGGTTCCTGTTCGGCTCCGCGTCGCTGGAAGGTCGTTGGACAGCGCCCGGACGGCAGCCGCACGACCAGGAGGCCGAACAGGACTTCCACCGGGGACTCGGCTGGCTGCTCTCGGGCATGGGCATGGACGCGTCCGTCCGGGACCGGCGTCGCTGAGCGCGGTCCCGGACGAGGCCCCGAGCCGTCAGGCGTGCGCGGGGGTATATAGTCCCGCGCTGCCCAAGGCCGCGAACAGTGCGCCCAGGGTGGCTGTGGGGTCGTCCGCAGCGGGTGAGACGACGACTTCGGATGCTCCCGCACGTACGTATTCGGCCATCCGCTCGAGACATCGCTCCGGCGAGCCGACGATCAGGTGGCGGGCGACCACCGCGTCCGGAAGCCCGTAGAGTCGTCCGAGCCAGACGGCGGCCTCGCGCTCCTCCGCGACGCTGTACGTCACGCGTACCCACAGGGCGACGGCCCGTTCGACGTCCTCGGGCCTGCGGCCACGCGCCTTGAGCATCGCATCGAGCGTGGAGAACCGTTCGGCGAGCCCGTCCGGCGACACGAACAACGGAATCCAGCCGTCACCGAGTTGAGCGACACGACGGGCGGCGCGCCGACTCGCGCCCCCGATCCACACCGGTGGCGCGATAATGCGCTGATGCCCGTACCGGTCCTCCGTGCCCGCCCACAGGCGACGGAGCTCCGCGATGTCGGCGTCGAGCCGGGCGCCGCGGTCGTGATACGGAACGCCGACAGCGGCGAACTCGCCCTCGTGGATCCCCGCGCCCACGCCGAGGATCAGGCGACCGTCGCTGACGTGCTGGATGGTTGAGGCGGTCCGGGCGACTTCCGCGGGCCGGCGAAGTGGCAGTTGCAGTACACATGTGCCGATGCGACAGCGCTCGGTGGCCGCGGCCGCGAGCGTCACAGCGGTCAGGCACTCGTAGACGGGCGAGTGCCAAAGGACATGGTCTGTCGCCCACAGGGATGTCACCCCGAGGCCCTCGGCCCAACGGGCCAGTCCGGGGATGTCGTGGTGCAGCCCGCCGTCCTGCGGCAGCATGGGCAGCACGAGGCCGAGGCGCAGCACTACCTGGCCTCGATCGCAGTGGCGACCATGACAGACGCGTCGCCGTCTGTGATGCCCCCACAGTTGAAGGTGACCCCGATGCGCGGATCTCCCTGCTGCCGCTGGCCTGCCGTGCCGCGCAGATGGTGGGTGATCTCGACAATCTGGGCGAGCCCAGTCGCGCCCACCGGATGGCCCCGGGCGATCAGGCCACCGCTGGGATTCACCAGTGGTGCACGGCCGCCGACAGAAGTGTCGCCCGCAGCGGTGGCCGCGCCGGCTTCCCCCTCGGCGAACAGTCCGATGGCCTCGAGCGTCCAGATCTCCTCGGCGGCGGTGACGTCGTGCACCTCGATCACGTCCACGTCTCCGGCTCCGATACCCGCCGTCTCCCACAGACGCGACGCGAGGGCGGCGGTCCGGTCGTGCCACTCCACCGTGCCGTCACCGGAGACGACCACCGCTCCCCGCAACACGGGAGACCGGCCGTCGTCAGGCGCTAGTACGACGCCACAGGCGCCGTCGGTGAAGGACGAGCACATCGGGCGCGTCAGCGGATCCACGACGGGAGGAGCGTTCATCACCTCCTCGATTGTGAGGCGGGCCCGATGCTGCGCCACGGGGTTCAGACTCGCGTGCAGACGTGCCTTGGCGGCCGCGGCCGCGATCTGTTCCAAGGTGGCCCGGCCGTCATCGAGCATCCGCCGCGCCCACAACGCGTTGAAACCCGTCAGCAGGGAGGGCGCGATGCCGTCGAAGCGGGCGGCGTACGCCCCTCGGAGGTCTGCGGGCAGACCACGTTCGAGCGCCTCGATGGTCACCTCACGGCTGCCCGTGAACATCTTCTCCACCGCCACCACAAGGACCGGCGCTACTCCGGCCCGCACCGCCAGCATCGCGTTATATACGGCGGAGGAACCTCCCGCGCAAGCGTTCTCGACGTTAAGCATGGGGGTGTTGCCGAACCCCGCTCCGCGCAGCCACACCTGTGCGCGGACCATGTCCTGGCCGGAGAGCGTCCCTGCCATGGAGTTCGACAGCACCACGAGTGCTATGTCGTGAGGCTCCAGACCGGCGTCCTTGACGGCACCCAGCGCGGCCCGCTGGGCCAACTCCTTCACGTCGGCCCCGAGTTTCCCGTAACCGGTCTCGAACACCCCGATCAAACTGGCTCGTGTCATTGCCCTCTCCACTCACATTGTTCCGCGCCCTGGGCCATGCCGTGCGCGGCCGAGGTTCGTCCCTACCTGCCGCTCAGACGCGTGCCCCGCTGACGGGACACGCGCGCGTCCGGCAACGGGGCCGCGCCCGTTCAGGGAGCCGGAACCCGATGCCTCGTCATGAACTCCTCCGCTACGCGCAGGAGTGCTGCGTCCGCGCTGAACAATGAGATGTGGTCGCCGTGCGGCTCAACCCTCAACTGCCCTCGGGGCAGGCCGGCAGCCACCCGCTGCGAACCCTCCGGATGGGCGATGTCGTCGTCCCTGCTGGTCACCACCAGCGTCGGAAGGCCCACCCTGCCGAGGTAGGGCTCCACGTCGGTGCCCGTGATGCCGAGGTTGAGCCGGCAGTACCGGTACAGCAGTTCCGCACTGGAGTACGGGTACAGCACGAGATGCGCCACGTCGGCGGGTGTGCTGGTGAGCATCGCCCGGCAGAAGGCCGCGTGCACTGCCTCCGCCGCGGTTCGGCTGCGGGCCGCCGCGGTCATGAGCTCGATCAGTCCGTGCTGGTGGCTGGTCTTCGGATAATCCTCGCCGAACCCGTAGGCACCGTGCCACAAACTGAGCGAGCGCACTCTCGACGGCTCTGCGGCCGTGGCCACCAAGGCGATCGCCGCGCCGCCGCACAGGCCGATCATATGGGCGTCCCGCACTCCGTGATGGTCCATCACCGCGAACAGGTCGTCGGCCTGTGCGCCGATGTGCGTCGCCGGTTCCACCTCGTGGCCCGAAGCACCGAAGAGACCCCGGCTCTCCCAGGTCAGCACCCGGCGGTCGCGGGCGAAGAACCGCATCCAGGACTCCGCCAGCGCGGCCGGCATGCCGCAGGCGGGCACCAGAATCACCGTCTCCTCGCCTTCGCCCGCCGCATACGCGTTCAGTGGTGCGCCGTCGGCCGAGACGACCGTGTCCCTCCGCGAGAAGCTATCGAAACCCTCCGCCAGGGACTCGGACACCAGGGCGTCGACCTCGCCCAGACGGTCGACCGGCACCACGCCCACGGAGTCCAGCAATTCTCCAAGAGCCAGCCGCTCGCTGATCACGCGTTCGAAGACATGGAGGTCGTCGAGGCGGTCCTCTCTGGACAGGACCAGTCCGCGGACCTCCGCGCGACGGGCCACCCGGTCCAGCAGTGCGCGCAGGGCGCGCCACTGGCCAGGCGGCCGGTCCCCGGCCCCGACGTCCCTGCCGCGAACGACGGCGACGACCCGCACGGGCGCGGCGATTCCCTCTACCAGCGGTCTCACCGACTGCACGGCCGCAGCGAGGCGGGCGACAGCCGACCGTGTTTCCGGCCCTAGCATGCGGCCTCCTTCTCGCGTTCCGTCTCGGGCTGTTCCACGGGGCCGGGCGCGTCACCTCTTGGGGAACACGTGGCCCTTTGTCGTCCGTGTGACCTTCCGGTTGTGCGTGTACCTGTCGGTACCCGCGACGAGGACCGCGCCGTACTCGCTCAAACTCACCCGGCCGCCGTACTCGTCGACCTCTTCGGTGTCGGGATACACGTGCACCGAGGTCGGCACGTACCGTCCGGCGAAGCCCAGCCGCATCTCTTTGTCCTGGGCACTGTGCGGCTTGGACGCGTGCATCATGGTGGACCAGAACAGCACCGCCTCACCGGGGCGCATAACCATGGACACGGCGCGCTCCTCGGGCGGACGCCAGTCCGGGTCCTTCTGCAACTGGCGGTAGTCGTAGCCGTAGAAGCCGCGGGTGACACCGCTCTTGGCCTGCTGGTTGATCTTGTTCGGCTGGTAGTGCATCCCTTTCGACTCGTCGTAATGCATCGTGCGCTGGCTGCCCGGGATGAACTGGAGACAGCCAGTGTCCTCGGCTGCCTCCGTGAACGCCGTCCAGACGGTGATCGTGCCGCCGAAGTCTTTCTGCTCCTCGGGCCAGAGGATCTGCGGCCTGCCCGAGGCGAACGCGAAGGTGTCGGCCTGGTGCCAGTCGGTGCCCTCGTCCCCGGGGTACTTCGGGAAGAACTCCGAGCGCCAGCACAGAACATCCGGTCCGAGCACCGCAGCCACGCGGTCGACGATCTCCGGTCGGCAGATGTGATCGGCCAGGAAGGTCGAGTCCAGGTGGCGGTCGTAGTTCGCGATGTTGGTGTTGCCCGCCTGGGCGTCGCCCTCGTCATAGACCGCGTCACTGCGGTCCATCAGCCGCAGCCGCTCGCGCCGCCACAGCCGCCGCATCTCGTCCTCTTCGTACACCTTGAACGGGCCCAGGTAGCCCAGTTCGTGGAACCTGGCGACCTCTTCGGGGGTCGGTGTGAAGCTCTGCTGCACCGCGTTGCTCATCGTGCACCCTTTTCTGCGTCGTGGTCCTTAGCGCCGGTCTCGGCGTCGACAAGTGCGGCCAGTGAGTCGATGCTGGCTTCCTCCAGTTCCGCGACATCGAGCTTGATGCCGTACTGCTCGTTGAGTTGCGCGACGATCCGGATGAAGGCCAGCGACGTCACGCCCTGGTCGAAGAGGTCGACGGCGGGGTCGACGCCGCCGCGCTCCAGCACCTGGGCGACGACCCCCTTCACCGACTCGCGTACTTCGGTCGCGGGTACCTCGGACGAAACGGTCATGACGCCGGCCCCTTTCCCACGGCGAGCTCATTTCCCGAGCGCATCACGGTTCACCTTTCCTTGAAGAGTCATGGGGAACTCCGGGACGATCACGTAGCGAAACGGCCGCAGATGTCTGGGCAGTTCGCGGCGCGCGTGCCGCTCCGCCGCCTCGGCGAGCCGGTACGCCTCCTGCCCCTGGCGGTCGATGGGCCGTACGGGCAGCAGATAGGCAACGAGCCGCACATCGCCGTCCCCGAACTCACGTGACGCAGCGACGGCCCTCGCCACGTCCGGTATACGAGCGAGGCATTCCTCGATCTCGCCGGGCTCGATCCGATACCCACGGATCTTCAGCTGGTCGTCCATCCGGCCCAGGTAGACGAGTTCGCCGTCAGGTTGCCGCATCGCTCGGTCTCCGGAGCGGTACAGCCTTTCCTCTCCCAGTGGTGGCGGCGATGGCACGAACCGGGAGGCGGTGAGCTCCGGCCGGTTGAGGTAACCGCGGGCGAGTCCGGCACCGGCGACGTACATCTCCCCCGGAACGCCGTCGGGTTGCGGCTGGCCCTGCTCGTCGAGCACGTACACCCGCAGGTCGGGCAGGGGTACGCCGATCGGGCTGACCCCGTCGCCCTGGGTGACGTCCGCCGCCCTGACGGGTCGGTAGGTGCAGTGCACGGTGGTCTCCGTGATGCCGTACATGTTGACCAGTTCGGGCGTCCGGTCGCCGTGCCGCTCGACCCATGGGGCGAGCATCCGGGGGTCCAGCCGCTCGCCGCCGAAGATGACCAACCGCAGGGCGAGACCCGACGTGGTCGCCTGGTCGGACTCGTCGAAGAGCACGGTGAGCAACTGGTGGAAGGCGGAGGGTGTCTGGTTCAGCACGGTCACCCGCTCTCGGCGCAGCAGCGCGACCATGTGCTCCGGCGACCGGGACACGGTCTCGGGCAGCAGCACGAGCCGGCCGCCGTGCAGCAGGGCTCCCCAGATCTCCCACACGGAGAAGTCGAAACTGATGGAGTGGAACAGCGACCATGTGTCGTTCTCGTCGAACCGGAACCAGGGCTGGGTGCTCTCGAACAGCCGCACCACGTTCCGGTGCTCCACCATCACGCCTTTCGGCTCGCCGGTGGAACCACTGGTGTAGATGACGTAAGCCAGGTCGTTTCCGGACGGCTCCGACCGCGGCCCGGTGCGTGCGGGCGGAGCACCGGGCACGGCCGGGTTTCCTTCCGTGTCCACCCAGACGAGGGCGGGGTGACGTCCGCTCAGCGGCCCCAAAGTGTCCTTCGCGGTAACGACGATCGGCACCGCGCTGTCGGCGAGCAGGTAGTCGAACCGCGGGGTGGGGTAGTCCGGATCGATCGCAACGTATGCCCCGCCGGCCTTCAGGATGCCCAGCATCGCGACCACGGCCTCGGCGCTGCGTCGAGCGCTTAGGCCAACCAGGACTCCCGGCCGCACCCCGAGCCCGACGAGCCGCGCTGCGAGACGGTCGCTGCGTGCGTCGAGTTCGCCGTACGACACGGGCCCCTCGGGCGCGGACAGAGCGATCCGGTCCGGAGCGGACCGGGCACGTTCGGAGAAAATTGTGTGCAGGCAGTCAGCCGACATCATGAATTCCGTTCGCGCGGCATTGGAAATAGAAATGAGAGCCCATTCGTCGGGCAATCGGCCGGAATCTCGGAACAATTCGATGGTAACGAAGGGAATCCTCTGGCCGGTAGTCCCGACGGGGTGTCCAACCGCCGGTTATCCGCGTCTGGACAACTGGTTCAGTCATTCACCAGAAAATTGTGCGGAAATTCGCTCGGCCAGGTCCGCCCACATGCGCGCGGAGTCGCGTGCCACCTCCTCCACCAGCGCGGCACAATGAGTCGGCACTTGGTCGAGAATCCTCTGCCATTCCTCGGCGGTCATGGCTTGCGCGTTCAGGATCCGCAGCAGTGCGCGTCCGGACTCGGTTTGCCGGAGGGCGGGATCCGCCGTGAGCCGCCGCAGAATCGCCTCCTGATCGACCACGGGCGGCCGTGGCTGGGGCCGGGGTGCTCTGTGTTCGGGCGTCGACGCCTGTGGTCGGCCGTAGAGCAGCCGGTTCCGTACGGCACGTACGGTCTCCGGTGAGATTCCGGCCGCCCGGGCGACCTGACGCAGCGAGAGATCGGGGTTCTCCGTGAGGAGATCCTGGGCGAGCGTGCGGCGCCGCGCGCCGTCGACGGGCCGAGTACGGCCGTCCTGCCCGATGCGGACGCCAGAGGGCTCGTCGTCGGTGATCCGTCTGCGCATCTCCGCGACGGTCCGGGCGGAGATGCCGGCGGCCGACGCGATCATCCGGTCCGACCACTGGGAGTGCGTCGTCACGATGCGCTCGGCCGCGGTGACGCGGTCCTTGAGGGACAGCGGCAGGCCGTGTCCCACGTTCGCCCGGACCGCGATCACGAACGCGTCCTCGCCACTGCCGTCGAAGAAGCGAGCGTTGATGTACTGCTCGTCCCGCAGTTTCGCCGCGCGTACGCGGTGTGCTCCGTCGATGACCCGCATGGTGGCGCGGTGCACGATGATCGGCGGCAGCTCGTCCTCGGCGGCGGCCAGGGCGCGCACGTGTTCCTCGTTCTCGCCGGAAGCCCGCGGCGATCCCTCCGTCACGAGCTCCACAACCGGAAGGTGGACCACCTCGTCTCGCACCGCCAACAGCGCATCCGGGTCCGAACGGCCGCTCATCTCCTCACTCCACGGGGCGGGGCGCCGCCTGGGCCGTCCGCAGTTCGAGCGTGCAGCACTTCACCCCGCCACCCGCCTTCAGCAGCTCGGTCAACTCCACTCCGACCGGCTCGAACCCCCGCTCGCGCAGTTGTCCGGCGAGCCTCTCGGCCGCCCGGGCGAGGACGACGTGGCGCCCGTCGGACAGTGCGTTGAGTCCGAAGGCGAGGGCATCCTGTTCGGTGGCCTGGATCGCGTCCGGGAAGCGGTCGGCGAGCAGTTGTCTGCTCTCGGCGCTGAACGCGCCCGGGTAGTACATGATCTCGTCGTCGTCCAGGGCGGCGAGGGCGGTGTCCAGGTGGTAGAAACGCGGGTCGACCAGCGTCAGCCCGAGCACCGGCCGGGCGAGGAACTCCTCGGCCTCTGCCCAGGCCGCGGGCTCGCTGCGGAAGCCGGAACCGGCCAGCAGCACTCCGCCAGCCAGCAGAAAGTCCCCCTCGCCCTCGTTGAACCGGCGCGCCTGCCGGACCTCGGTCCAGCCACGCTCACGGAACCACTGCGTGTACGCGGTCGATTCCGCCGTCCGCTGCGGATGCCGGAAGCGGGCGACGAGTGCTCTGTCGTCCACCACGACGGCTCCGTTCGCGGCGAAGACCATGTCGGGCAAGCCGGGGCACGGCGGTATCAGGTCGACGGTGTGACCGAGTGCCACCAGCACGTCGTGCAGTCGTTTCCACTGTGCGAGACCGGTGGCCGCGCTCGTCGGCGCGCTCGGGTCCATCCATGGGTTGATCGAGTAGCTGACCGTGAAGTGCGTGGGCCGGCACATCAGATACCGGCGGGGCCGCATCGTGCGGACACGCTCCACGCGCCTGCCTGACGCCGTTCGCAACACTGTTCGTCCCCCTCTTCCCCTTCGCGATGGTCGGTGCGGTCACGCCGCCGGCAGTCGCTCGGCGATCGAGTTGACGAGCGCCGGCTCATCGTCGGCCAGATAGAAGTGCCCGCCCGAGAAGGAGAGGGCTTCGAAGCTGCCGCCCGTCAGCTCCCCCCACAGAGTCAGGCCGGCGTGGTCGACGTCCGGGTCTTCGGTGCCGCCCGTCGCCAGCACCCGCGTGTGCAGCACGGGCGGGTCGCCCGGCTGGTACCGCTCGAACAGGCGGTAGTCGTCGCGAATCATCGGCAGCAGGACCTGGACCAGGTCGGGACTTGCCAGCAGTTCCCCGAAGGAGGCATTGTCCCGGGCGACTTCGGCGGCGAACTCCGGGTCGCCGAGTCTGTGCACCTCGCTCGGCGACTTGCGGTGGGGCGCGATCACGCCGGAGACCACCAGGAGATCGACGACGGGTCCGTGCCGGCGTTCCAGAGCTGCGGTGACCTCGTAAGCGACGTAGGCGCCCATGCTGTGGCCGAAGATCACCAGCGGATCGCCGGTAAACGGTTCCACCGCCGAGGCTATGTCGTCGGCCATGTCCTCGATGGCGTCCGCCGGGGGCTCACCGTAGCGGTCCTGCCGTCCCGGGTACTGCACCGAGTAGACGCCCAGGTCCAGCGGCAGGTACGCGGGCCAGGTCCGGTAGGTGTGGGCGGTGCCGCCTGCGTGCGGCAGACAGATCAGCCAGCGGCTGGCACGCAGTCCCGGGCTGCTGCACGGCCTGAGCCAGAGTCCGTCCGCGATCGCTTTCCTGATGTACATGCCTTGTCCCCTCAACCGAACAGGTCGGCGATCGCTTCCTCGTCCATCGGAGCGGGTGCGAGCCGATAGCCCGCCGGCGGTTCGGCATGCATCAGATGGCGGACCAGGAAGTCCCACCGGCGCCGGTCGAGGTAGTGCTGGTAACCGACGAAGGCGTGGTCCGAGCCGGGCACGACGAGGAGCTCGAAGTCCTTGTCCGCCTCGATGAGACGTTCCACCAACCGCATCGTCAGATGCGGTGAGAAGCTGTCATCCAGTCCCCCGTGCACCAGGAGGAGTTTGCCGGTTAGCCGGTCCGCGCGGTCGACGTTGGACGCCTCGGCGTACGCCTGCGGATCGAACGGACCGTTGTACATCTCGGCGACACCCTGCTCGGCGTAGCGCAGGTCGTGCACCCCACACTCCGCGACCCCCGCCTTGAACACCTCGGGAAAGTCCAGCATCGCCCGGACGGCGGCGAACCCTCCGGAGGACATCCCGAAGACCCCGACCCGGTCGAGGTCCATCCAGGGGCGGCTGTCGGCAAGCTCACGGAGCGCCGCCACATGGTCGACGAGTCCCGCCGCATCGCCGACCCGGCCGTAGGAGGCGTCGTGGAAGGCTTTGTCGCGTCCTGGGGAGCCGCGCCCGTCCATGCCGACGACGACGAACCCGAGCGCCGCGAGCGCCTCGGCGTCGAAGCCGTAGTAGCCGGGGTCGAAGGCGGGCGTCACCCGGGTCGCGCTCGGGAAACCGTAGGGGTGGTCGAGGACGGGGTACCGCTTCGCCGGATCGAAGTCGTGTGGCCGGTAGAGCACTCCGTGGATCTCGGTGTGCCCGTCGGCCGCCGTGGCACGGAATCGTTCCGGTGGCGTCCATCCGACCGCGCGCAGTCGCGAGTCGTCGGCCCGGCTCACTTCGACGAGCACGGCTCCGTCCCAATCCCGCACGCTGATCACCGGCGGGAGTTCATGGGTCGATGCCGAGTCGACGAAGTACCTGGCGCCCGGGGGCACGGTCACGACATGGTCCAGTTCGTCGTCGGTGACCGTGGCGAAACCCGAGCCGTCCAGCCCCGCCCGGCACACCGTGCGGCGGTAGGGGTCGTCCTCCACGAGGCCCGACGCCACGAAGTAAACGACTCGCCGTTCCTCGTCGACGTGCAGGATCTCCTGCACCGCCCACGCTCCCGACGTCACCCGCGCCCGCAGCTCGCCGTCCCGCGTTCCGTAGAGATAGAGGTGCCCCCAGTTGTCGCGCTGGGAGTACCACAGCACCTCTGTCCCGTCGGACAGGACCTTCACGATCGGCGTCTGTCCCAGCATCTGTGCGGGCTCGACCCGCGTGGAACCCGATTCGGTCAGGACGGTGCGCTCCTCGCCAGAGGTCGGATCGAGCCGGTGCAGGCTCAGCTCCTTCGCGTCCCGTGTCGAACTCAGGTAGTACACGGCCGAAGCGTCCTCGGCCCACCATGCCCAGCGCCGGGAGATCGGCGACATCAGCGGCATGGGGACCGGTTCCGCCTGCGCGGGCACCGCTTTCGCGGACTCGACGTCCAGCACCACGAGTTCGGCGAGCGGCATGTGCTCGTCGCCGGGGAAGGCGAACCGCTGAGTGCGCAGCCTGGGCGCCCCGCCGTCGGCCGGCAGGGCCTCGATCAGATGTGTCTCCCGGACACCGCGCATGTCGGTCCGGTGTGTCAGCACGCGCCGGGAGTCGGGGGACCACAGCACGGCGGGCGGCAGGTGAGAAATGCCGAGCTTGCCCAGCAGCGTGGAGTACATGAAGTAATCCGGGTTGGCGCCGTAGTCGCGGTCCGCCGAACCGTCGTCGGTGAGCGTCCACTCCCGCCGGTTCGCCAGCGACCGGGCGCTCAGGTCGTACTCCTGCCGGAACACAGCGTGTCGGCCGTCCGGGGCGACAACGTCGAGTAGTTCACGGGGCGGCGGGGCTTCGTGGACGGCGCAGGTGTAGTCGTCCAGACCGCACCTCCAGTGCTGGCCAAGCGCGTCGAACTCGACGGCGTCGCCCACCGGCTCGAAGGCCACGAACGGAAGCGCGTCCGGGTCGACGTCCTGTCCGGAGACGGCCGCGAGCGCGGCGGCGAGCCGGACGTGGTCGAAGGCGGGTGTCCGAGTGCCACGCGCCGGGTCGACGAGGAGGAACCGGACCCCTTCCGGGGTGGCCGTCCGGAACCAGAAGCGAGCACCACCCTCGATCCACCGCGGCCGTATCTTCGCGCCGGGCACGAGCTTCGCCCGGTTGTGCCGCAGCAGTTGCTCCGCCGTCCGGTAGACGCGCTCGTCCAGTGTGCTGGGGTTCATCGGGTTCTCCTCCTGGACGGCCGGATCAGCCGACGACGGGAAGCCTGGTCACACCGTTGAGGTTGGGGTTGGTCATGAAGGCCGGTGGGTTGTCGGGGTCGCAGCGCAGTGCGGGGAACCGGTCGAACAGCGCGTTCATGGCGATGCGCCCCTCGCGCCGCGCCAGGGCCGCCCCGATACAGAAGTGCACTCCCCGGCCGAAGGCGATGTGCGGGTTGAGTTCACGCGCGGGGTCGAAGGTGTAGGGATCGCTGAAGACCCGCTTGTCCCGGTTGGCCGTCGAAAGCCATACGGCGACCATCTGGTCCGGTCCGATCGTCACGCCCCCGACATCGGTGGCAGCCGTCGTCACCCGCACCATGCACGCGATGGGAGTCAGATAGCGCAGCGACTCCTCGAGCAGTGTGGGGACCGCTGTCCGGTCCTGCCGGACGGCCCGGTCGGCTTCCGGGTGGGCGTCGAGGCACAGCACGGTGTTGCTGATGAGCAGTGTGGTCGTGACGTGTCCGGCGACGAGCATGACGTTGGCGAAGTTGGCCACCTCGTTCTCGGTCAGCCGCTGGCCGTCCACCTCCGCCTGGACGAGGGCGGTGAGCAGGTCCTCGCGCGGGTGGGAGCGCCGGTCCTTGACGTGTTCTCGCAGATAGTCGGTGATGTGGCGGACCTGTTCCATGGCGTCCGCCACCGCGTTGTCGACGCTCACGTCGCGCTCCCCGAGCGAGAACTCCGTCGTCGTGCTCATCATCCGGTCGACCCACCCGTTGAGCAGGTCGTGGTCGCTCGCGGGGATGCCGAGCAGCTCCGCGATCACCGTGACGGGCAGCGGGTAGGCGAAGTCGGCGATCAGGTCGAAGCCAGCCCGATCGGTCACCCTGTCCAACAGGTCCTGCACGATGGCGTGGACGCGGGGTTCGAGCTCGTCGATCGCCCGGGGCGTGAAAGCGTGCGTGATGAGCTTGCGCAGGGCGGTGTGCCGCGGCGGGTCCAGTTGGGTGATGGAGCCCTCGTCGAATTCGCGCCGCTCGGGTATCAGGCGTCCTGTGTCCGACGAGAAAATATGCGGGCTGTTCGCGACGTGCAGCGCCTCGGCATGCCCGTACACGTTCCAGATGCCGGTTGTCTCGTCGAAGACGACCCGCTCGGACGATCCGCTTTCGCCGTACATCCAGAAGTAACGCTGTCGGTCCAGATCCCATTTTTCAGCCAGCGCGGACATAGCGCTCCCGTCATCACCGATTCGACAGTAAAGACCCTGGGTATTTCCGGATTTCAACACGTGTATTTATTCACGCACGAATTAGCGCGGGTCCGAGTCTTTCAGACGGGCGTCGCCCTGTCGACGGTCCGCCTACTCGACTGTCCTGTCGCCAGGACAAGGACGACCCCAAGAAAAGGCAGCAGCATTTACCGTGCTATTCGAGGGGCGATCGCGATGTCCATTGCGGGGCCGATCCTGCGCACTACGTCGAGCCGGACTTGCGATGGCGCCAGAGAGGCGCCACACTTACGCCATGGATCTCAAGCCCTACGTCGACGGCCTCCACCGCGAACTCCTGGCCTCTGCAGGGTCGAGCGACGGCGAGGCCATGGCGTTGGCGGAGCGCCTGGCCTCGTCGGTCGCATCGGCGACCAGGCTCACCATGCTCGACGTGCTGTCGGCCGCGGCGGACGAAATCACCCGGGATCTGGTGCCCGGCTCGGTGGAAGTCCGGCTGCGCGGACGCAACCCGCATTTCGTCGTCACGCCCCCCGGCCTGGACGAGCTACCGGCGGAGGACTTCGAAGCAGCCACGGCCGCCCCCGTGCCGGAGGGGGCGCCGCCACTCCCCAGCGGCAACGAAGGCGCGGTGGGGCGCATCAACTTCCGCCCACCGGAACAGCTCAAGGCCCGGATCGAGGCCGCCGCTGCCCAGGAGGCAATGTCCGTGAACGCCTGGCTGGTCCGTGTCGCCACGGCCGCACTGGATCCCGGCACGTCACAGCCCCGCCCGGGCAACCGCGGCTCCGGACCGACTCGGCGCTATGTCGGCTGGGTCGGCTGAGTCCTTGGACCACCACGACAGGAGGGCTTCCGATGCCCGAGTTCAGCACACCCGAGCCCATCACCGTCGAACTGAGCATGAGCAAGGGAAGTCTGTCGGTCATCGCCAGCGACCGCACCGACACCGTGGTACGCGTCACCCCCGGTGACAAGGCCGCCGTCGCCGACGTCAAGGCTGCGCAGCAGACCGAGGTCAGCTACCTGGCAGGCCGACTACTGGTCAGGGCGCCGGAACCGAGCTGGCTGACCGGCATCGTCGGCGGGGGCGGCTCGATCGATATCACCATCGAACTGCCGGCGGGTTCCAGCTTGCAGGCCGAGGTGTCGAAGGCGCATATCAGGGCCGAGGGACGGCTCAACGACGTCCGCCTGGAAAGCGTGTCCGGCGACACGCACCTCGGACACGTGGGCATCCTGCACGTGGACACCGTTTTTGGGCATGTCACCGTCAACGACGTGTCGGAGTACGCGAACATCAACGGGGTCTCGGGCAAGGTGCAGCTGCGCAAGGTGTCAGGCAGCGCCGTGATCAAGGGGGTGAACGGCGACGTCCGGGTCGGTGACAGCGGCAGCGACCTGCACGTCAGTACGGCCGGCGGTGACATCTTCGTGGACAACGCCGGGCTGGGCGTCACTGCTAAGACCGCGAGCGGCACCATTCGTCTCGGCCGGGTGGGGGAGGGCGAGGCCGAGCTGTTGACCGGGTCGGGTGAGATCGAGATCGGCGTCGGCGAGGGCTCTGTGGCCTGGATCGACGCACGCAGTACGACCGGCTCCGTGCGCAACACCCTCAAGAGCCAGGACGGCCCTCCCCCTCAGGGGGAGACCGTCAAGGTGGTGGCCCGCTCGCGGCACGGCGACATCATGATCCACCGCGCACAGGCAACGGGCTCGACCGCTTCCGCCTGAAGGATTCAGAGGCATCACGTCGGCCGCCACCCCAGCACGCGGGGTGGCGGCCGACGTCGTTCACCCGCCAGGAGTGTGTATCGGAAGGCTGTAGAGGGCGTGCTCGCAGGTTCGTCCGCCACGGCTGCGCGGGCCTCTCACGCCGAGCCTGCGCCACTCCGCTTGATATGGCGCCACTAAGGCGCCATACTTACGCCATAGCTCAGGCACCCTTCCTTGTGTCCTGGCGACGGGACACAAGCGCACCCCGCTCAGGTCGGTTCGACAGCCACCTTCGCGCCGCGGCGGCTCCCGGTACGTATCCACGCAAGCGCCGCCTCCCCTGGAGCCGGATACGCAGCTCCCAGTTCGAGGCCGCATCCACAGCGGAATTCCCATTGCTCGAAAGGGAAGAGTTATGACGATGACTGGTCCACCCGCCATCAAGGCGACCGGTCTGCGCAAGTCGTTCGGAGAGAAGCTGGTCCTCGACGGCATCGACTTCGAAGTTCCCTCCGGGCGCATCTGGTCGCTGCTCGGTCCGAACGGCGCGGGCAAGACGACTCTGGTGCAGATCCTGTCCACCCTCATCCGACCGGACGCCGGAACCGTCCAGGTCGCCGGCCACGACCTCCTGCAGGATCCCGGGGCGGTCCGCGGGGCGATCGGCGTCACCGGGCAGTTCGCCGCGGTCGACGAACTGCTCACCGGCGAGGAGAACCTCGTGCTGATGTGTCAGCTGTACCGCCTCTCCCGCGAGGAGACCCGGCAGCGCACCGACGAACTGCTCCAGCGGTTCGACCTGGCAGGCGACGACGCGAAGAAGCTCGCCGGTGCCTACTCGGGCGGTATGCGGCGCAAACTCGACCTCGCGATGACCCTGGTGGGCCGACCCCGCATCATCTTCCTCGATGAGCCGACGACGGGTCTCGACCCGCGCAGCAGGCGGACGATGTGGTCGATCATCCGTGGTCTCGCCGCGGACGGTGTCACGATCCTCCTCACCACCCAGTACCTCGAAGAGGCCGACGAACTGGCCGACAGCGTCGCGGTGCTCCACCAGGGCGGCTTCGTCGCGCAGGGCACCCCCGCCGAACTCAAGCGCCTCGTGCCGGGCGGCTACATCCGGCTCACCTTCGAAACATCGGAGCAACTGGCCCTGGCCGCCCAGGCGTTGGGTACTCCGGACGTCAACGAGGAGTCGCTGAGCCTGCGTCTGCCCAGCGAGGGCGATCTGCGGTCGATGCGGCAGGTACTCGACCGGCTCGACCAGGCATCGGTCAACGCGTCCAGCCTGTCGCTGCACAGTCCCGACCTCGATGACGTGTTCCTCACCCTCACCGGCCAGACCGAGGCCGCCGACGGACACCAGGAGGCGGTCCGATGAGCACTCTCTCCTTCGCCCTTCAGGACTCGTCGACCATGCTCCGCCGCAATCTGCGGCACGCCATGCGCAACCCGTCGATGCTGCTCGGCACCGTGGTCATGCCCTCCGTATTGCTGCTGCTCTTCGTCTTCGCCTTCGGCGGCACGATGGGCAACGGCCTGGGAGCCTCCGGGCAGGGCATGGAATACGTCGACTACCTTGCCCCGGGCATCCTTCTGCTGGCGCTGACCGTGGGAGCGATGGCAACCTCGATCTCAGTTGCGGTCGACATGACCAAAGGGGTTATTAACCGGTTCCGCACGATGCCCATCTCGCGTGCCTCCGTTCTCACCGGGCACGTTCTGGGCAGCGTGATTCAGTCGATGATCAGCCTCGTCATCGTCATCGCCATCGCACTCCTCGTGGGCTTCAGGCCCACAGCGGGTGTCCTGGAGTGGCTCGGGGCCTTCGGGCTGATGGCTCTCGTCAGCTTCGCGCTGACCTGGGTGGCCGTCGGATTCGGCCTCCTCGCGAAGACCGTGGACTCGGCGAGCAACATGCCGATGATCCTTCAGATCCTGCCCTTCATGTCCAGCACGTTCGTGCCGGCCGAGTCGATGGCCCCGGGCCTGCGCTGGTTCTCCGAGAACGAACCGTTCACACCGATCACCCAGACACTGCGCGGTCTGCTGCTCGATCAGCCGATCGGCAACGACTGGATCACCGGGATCGCCTGGTGCCTCGCCATCGCACTGGCCGGCTACCTGTGGTCCAAGAAGCTCTACCAGCGCGACCCGCGCCACACCTGACGCGGAAGAACCGCTCCCGGACACCGCCGTGCCCGGGAGCGACCAACGCCTCTACCGTCTGCACAGCAGGAGGATTGCCATGTCCACCGAATCACCCGAGCTACCCGATGTCCTCTCCGACGCGATGATGGCAGACCCCTACCGCGGCTCCGGGCTGCTGCGCGAGCAAGCCCCTGTGGTGCGCGGCCGGTTGATGGGCGTCGTCTCCGTCTGGTACGTCACCCGCTACGAGGAGGTCCTCACGGTCCTCAGCGACCGCAGGTTCGTCAGCAACATCGCCTCGGTGACGGGCGATCAGGGCGACGACGCCAGGACGCAGATGGCCGAGAAACTCGGCGTGCCCGTCGAGGACTATCCGTACCTCGCCAACGGGATCCTCGGCCAGGACGCACCGGCCCACTCCCGACTGCGCAAACTCGTCACGCGTGCCTTCACCGTGCGCCGCGTCAACGACCTGCGCCCCCGGCTCGAAACCGTCGCCGAATCGCTCATCGGCAGGTTCGCCGACTCCGACCGGGAGGTCGACCTGATCCGGGAATATGCGTATCCGTTCTCGCTCACGGTGATCTGCGAGCTCATGGGCATTCCCGAGTCCGATCACGCGGCCTGGCACAAGTGGAGCAGCGGCCTCGGGTCTCTGGAGCCCGGCGTCATGCCGGCGGCGCTGCACGACATGATCGCGGGCGTCCGGGAGATCATCGAGCGGCGCCGCGACTCACCCGCGGACGATCTGCTCACCACACTGATCAGGAACCACGACGAGGACGGCGACCGTCTGAGCGTCGAGGAGCTGATCACGTTCGTGATCACTCTGATGACCGCCGGGCACGAGCCCTCGACCCACGCGCTCGGCAACAGCATCGCGGAGCTGTTGGTCCACCCCGACCAGCTCGCACGGCTCAAGCAGGATCCGGAGCTGTGGCGTACGGCCGTGGACGAGCTCGTCCGCCGCTGCGGACCGACCCAGGTGTCCGTACCGCGGTATGCCGCGGTCGACGTCGAGCTCGGCGGCGTGCAGATCAAGGCCGGGGACGTGGTGCAGCCCATGCTCACCTCGGCCAACTACGACCCGCGGCAGTTCACCGAGCCCGAACGGTTCGATGTCGCGCGCAGTATGACGGGTCCCGGCCACGGACACGTCGGCTTCGGGCACGGCCCGCACTACTGCCTCGGCGCCTATCTGGCAAAGCTCCAACTCGGCGTCGCGCTACCGGCGTTGTTCGACCGGTTCCCCGAACTGTCGCTCGCGGTCGCCTCCGAGAACCTCCCCTGGCAGAAGGTGCCGGGCCTGCGCCGGCTGACCGCGCTGCCGGTGGAACTGGCTTCCGCCGCCCGGTGACACGCAATGCCGCATCTCCTAGCAAGGACCAACTCCATGCCGACCTTTCCGACTCCTGACGGAGTCCTCGTCACCGTCAATCTGCCTGTCGGTGACCTCCTGATCATCGCGAGCGACCGCTCGGACACCGAAGTGGTCCCCCATGGCCTGGACGATCCGTCGTCGCTCCGTGTCCGCTACGAAGACCGACGCCTTGTCGTCGACGGCCCCCCGGCACGCAACAGCTGGACCAGCTGGCTGGGGTTCGGCGAGTCGATCCAGGTGAGGATCGACGTGCCCGAGGGCGCCACGGTCAACGGTGTGGTGCTGGAGGGCGGGCTGCGTGGCGTGGGCAGGCTGGGCGAGTGCACCTTCCGGACCGACTGCGGTGAGATCGCCCTGGACCGGACCGGTCCCCTGAAGCTGACCACCGACAGCGGAGACATCTCCGTGAAGGAGATCACCGGTCACGCCGAGGTGACCAGTGACTCCGGTGTCGTCCAGATCCGTCGGATCGACGGCAGCGCCGGTATCACCAGTGAATACGGCGAGACCGAGATCGGCGAAGTCACGGGCGACCTCCGATTGCACGGGCGCGACGCCGACCTTCTCATCGGCCGTACGCACGGCGTTGTCGATGCGTACAGCGATTCCGGTGACATTCGGGTCGCCGAAGTCGTCGGCGGGTCGGTGAGCGCCGCTTCGGACTCGGGAAACATCGAAATCAGCCTTCCCGAGGACGCCGATGCCGTACTCGATCTACGGGCACCCAAAGGGACCGTGCACGATTCTCCGCGAGAGGGCCGTGCGGACAACTCTCTCGGCAGAAGCATCGCGGTGCAGGCCCAATCACACTCCGGGGATGTAAGCATCACCCGGTTCAAGCCCAAACCGTTCCACTGACGTTTCGCTTCGGATGAGAACCACCTCGTCCCGCCGACGTCCTGTCAACCGGACAGAGAACCCGGCCACAAGATAACCTTTCCGCCCCATTCCATGCCCGGAATTCCGCTCCACTCGGAATTCCGGGCATGGACATTCGGCCAATGCCGGGCCAGACTTGGGGCCGATTCCAGCGGTTGCTCTTCCCGGCTCTCTTTCGATGTGGGCAGCTGCCCGCCTTCGTTTCCTCTCGCGATCTGCGCGGTGAATTCACCCTGTCGTGCATCGCTGCGAGCCGTGTGTCGGAGCCCGAGGCAGGAGGTTGGCATGACACGACTACTCAAAGTCGCCCGGCCGTCGAGCAGTCCGGAAAAACTGGAGGAAGCGGAAGATGACAGGTCTGAGCCGAAGTGGAATTCGGCCCAGCTGATCGCGTTCCGCTTCTGCCTTGCCTATGTCGCACTGTTCTTTGTCACCGAAATGCGGATCATGTATCCGCTGCTGGGAGTCTTCGGGAACGATCTCCCCCAGTCGGTGTTCAGCCGGCAGTACCACGCAGCACGCCCGTTCGTGAATTGGGTGGCCGACCACGTGCTGCATGTCCATGCGCCTCTCATCGAGCCCGTCCAGAGTGGCGACCAGGCGTTCTTCTGGGTTCTCGCCTTTACCTGGCTCCTCGGCGCCGCCGTGGTCACGCTCGTGTGGTCGCTGCTCGACCGGGCCCGCGAGAACTACGTGACGCTGCACAAGTGGATGTACCTCGTAGTGCGGCTCTGCCTGGCGGCGCAGCTGTTCTCCTTCGGGTTCGCCAAGGTGTTCCCGCTGCAGATGTCGCTGCCGCTCACCAGGCTCGTGGAGCCTTTCGGGAACTTCGCCATGCTGAACGTGCTCTGGTCCCAGGTCGGCAGCTCCCAGCCGTACGAAATCCTGCTCGGATGCGCCGAGGTGACCGCCGGTCTGCTCCTGGTCGTACCGCGCACGGCGTTGCTCGGATCCCTGCTGGCCTCGGTCGAGCTGACTCAAGTATTCATCCTCAATGCCGCATACCAGGTGCCGTTGAAGATTTTCACCTTCCACCTGTTGTTGCTGAGCCTCTTCGTTCTGGCTCCGCATGTAGTGCGGTTGGTGAAGTTCTTCGTGCTGAACCAGCGCGTCGGTCCCGCCGCCCGACCGCCACTGTTCCAGGCACGACGAGCGGCTCACCTCGCGCTGGCGGCACAACTGTTGGTCGGAGCCTGGCTCGTCGGGTCCCAGGTGCATGAGGAGTGGAATCTGTGGGACTCGATCGGATCGTCGGGGCCCAAACCGCCGTTGTACGGGATCTGGAACGTCACCAGCTTCTCGTCGGACGGCCATCATCTGCCGCCTCTCGAGAACGACGCCGAGCGCTGGAACCGGCTGATCGTGGACACGCCGCACTCGTACCAAGACGGGCCAGTGTCCAGCCAGCGCATGGACGGCTCGATCGTGGACTACATGGCCCTCTTCGACGCCTCGCATCACACGATCACGCTGGCTCGGGCGGACGACCCGAAGTGGGCCGGTCAGCTCACCTTCGCTCAACCGGCGGCGGACCATCTCACTCTGGTCGGCCTTCTGGGCGGTCACAAGGTGCGTATGGAACTCCAGAAGGTCGCCCTCTCGTCCTTCCCGATCACCCGCAACGGCGTTGACTGGGTGCAGGACGGTCCGGCACGGCCGCGTCTCAACTCTCGCTAGTGCTGTGACCGGATTGGTTCGCCGGGTTGGCGGTACTGTCCGCGCATGAATCAGCTCCCCTGCACTTTGGAAGCCCTCGTTGTGCGCACCGACTTCTCGACAGACGGTGCGTGGGACGCTCTGCGGGCGTCGCTGTTATCGCCCAGCAAGGACGGCTTCTTGGCCAACGTCGCAGTCGTCGATGACCGGAGGTACGAGGGTTTGACATCCGACCAGGCCCTCGACCTGATCCCCGCGGAGTACCAGCATCCGCTTCTTGTCTTGGCGGACTCTGAAGCCCTCGCCTCGACTGAACGGCCGCTCCGGGTGATGAACCTGCGGGGTGAGCGTTGGCATTGTGTCCGCGTTGTGGCAGCCCAGCTGTGGAGCATCGAGAACAACCTCTCGGGCGCGAACATGGACTTCGAGGAGTTCGCCGGAGCCGTCGACGAGGACGGCGTCTTCCGAGGCTTCTGAGTCACTGGCCGCCAGGTGGTGTCAGGCTGCGGACGCGCTGGGGCGTCCGCCCCAGCGGATGCCCTTCTCGCTGCGGATGCGGGCGCGCTCGCGGCGTTCGGCTGCCAGGACGTCGCGGTGGCGGGCGTTGGCGTTGCGCCAGCGCAGGTAGGCGTGCAGGGCCCGGGTCTGCACCGGGTGGTTGGGATAGTTCGAGTTGGCGATGGTGAACTGCCTCAGCGGCCCGGAGTGTGCCTCGATCGGGTTCGCCCACGACGCGTAGGTCGGCGTGAAGCACAGCTCGACCTTGTGTTTCCTCGCCCAGCGGCGGATGTCGGTGCTCTTGTGGGCGGACAGGTTGTCCAGGATCACGTAGATCGGTGCACCGTCGGGCCGGGCTGCGCGGATCGACTTCAGCGCGGCCAGCGTGTTCACGGCAGCCTTCCTGCGGTGGTTGACGCCCCACAGTCGGTCGTCGCCCACCGAGTAGCAGCCGTGGAAGTAGCGCACGCCGTGGGTGCGGTGGTAGGTGGCCGGCACCCGGTCGGGATGTTTGCGTTCGGCCCATCCGGAACCTGCGGTGGGCCGGATGCCGAGGGGCCCGAACTCATCGAAGGCGAACACCCGGTCGGGGAAGCGGTCCAGTACCTCCTCGATCCGGTCCAGCTTCGTCTCGCGGTCCAGGTCGGGGGATTCCTTCCACGTCTTGGTGCGCTGGAAGGTGACACCGCGGCGGGCGAGCAGACTGCGTAAAGCCTCACGACCGATGCGGATCACCCGGTCGTGGACTTTCCGCAGGTAGGCGACGAGCTTGCGCAGTGACCAGCGGGTGAAAGGCTGGCCGAGCTTGGTGGGGCGGGTGGTGGCCGCCTGGACGACGAAGTCCTCGTCGTCAGGGCTGAGTTGGCGGGGACGGCCTCCCGCCCACCGAGGGTCCAGACAGGCCAGGCCGATCTCGTTGAACCGGTGGATCACATCCCGGACGGTGTCCTCGTCGGCCTGCACCAGCTGGGCGATCACCGGCACCCGGTTCCCGCCGGCCGAGGCCAGCAGCATCATCGCCCGCCGGTACCGCACCGAGTTGGTACTGCCCCGACGCACGATCTGCTGCAGCCGCTGCCCCTCCTGATCGGTCAGTCTGCGCACACAGACAGGCTCGGCCACCGCACCTCCAGCGGTCGGATCGGACGTCATCGCACATCCAACCGCCACGACCACCGACCCGGCGAACCTATGCGGTCAGAGCACTAGACACAGCACTCCTACAGACCATCTGCCGTTGATCCACCATCGCGGCCGAGTGGAAGCCGGTCACCAACCGACATGTCGGCGAGCCCGTCCCCGGCCTCGCCGACATCCGAGAAGGCGCAGAGCCCTTCCCCGCACGGACCCCCGCGACCGCGAACCTTGTCCGATGTCGAGCCGCGAAAGTGTCCATGCGCCCGCCTGCGGGCAAAACCAAGCAGTTGAGCTGATCTCATACTCACGTCGATTGCGTGGACCTGCGCAGAAGCCACTGCCCGAACGTCCGTCGAGCGGGCCGTATCACCACGCGGCCGTGAGCCTTCCGGCCTACCAGTTCCACTCTCAGCATGACCGGCGTATCGGGATTCGTCGGAGTCTGACGGTGCTTGACCCGGGTGTGCACCAGCCGCAGACCATCCGTATCGACCACGATGCCCGGCCTCGTGATCAGTGTCAGGGTCTTCCCCGCCATCGCCACGTCGATCCGCAAGGTGTCGTACGTGATCACAGCCTCCGCGAAGTCGAGCGTCACGTTGCAATACGTTACGGCGAGCTCCAGCTTCCGCGGTACCACCCAGCGCCCCAGGCGCTCGATCCCGCCGCTGTGGACCTGTTCGATCCGGACGACGTTTTTGGCCTCTGCTCCAGCCCCGCCGACCGTGGCCGATACGGGCGGCAAGTCAGCGGTGAGCGCGGCGAGTTCACTCAGCGTCCGCGCCGACAGGGCGGTCTCCAGGCGCTCGTCCAACTCGTCTGCGGTCAGCAGCCCGTCTCCCGCCGCGACACGTAGCACATCTACCACGCGGTCCCGGTCCGCATGAGACGCCCGGACCTCGGGCGACGAGTTGAAACCGGAGCGCTTCCCTGTGGGCGAGATCTCTCCCGACATCCTTCCGTCCCAGTCCTCATCCTCATCTAACGTCTCCGCGCGACGCAGGCAACAGCACGAGCAAAGACCAACGCCATATCGGGACATGGAGAGCGTGCCGCTTGCTCCCCGTTACCGATCGTTCCGTCGCTCGGGCAGATGAGAACTCCACCTTGTCAGGTACGGCCTGAGCTCCTCCGGCGTCGGTTCAGGCGTGTCCGGCATCTCCGGAAGCCCGGTCAAGGGGTCTATCGCCCGTGCATGCCGCGCGCCCATGCCAACCAGCGTCGGGCCGAATCCAGAACCGACTCGTCCGTGCCACCGCCAGCCTGCCAAGGCGACATTCCATGTCATCACATTACTGCTTCAGCGCATTGGCCTCCTGCCATCGTCCAGCTTCCGCCCGAAGCGCCTCCGCCAGTTGATCCTGCACTGCTTGCCCCCTGGCCTCCTCCATGGCTGCCTGCCAACGGATCTCGCGCTCCGCTTTAGCCCGCTCCTCGCTTGCCCGACGCTTGGCGTCGTCCACCGCCCACGCCGCGATCTCCCCGAGGATCACGCCCAAGGAATCCTCCCGCTCCACCAGATCCATCGCCTTTGTTCGTCGCGCGCGAGCGACGGGCCGCTCGTTGCAAGACATCGGAGTGCGCCTTCAGCCCTTGGATCCGCGCAGCCCTACGGCGTCCGCCGAAGACGGATTCCCGGCGGGCGCCGCCTGATCACCGCTGCCCGCAAACCCCGGCTGGTCAGGATGATGACTATCCCGAAGGTAGAAGCGGCCAGCGTCAGTAACCTCCGCATGCGCCTTCCCACCGCTACGTCTGACGGGTCGGGTCTGCTGCACGATCGGGTGACATCTCAACCTGTCACCCATACCTGCACCAGACCCGACCGTCAGAAGTCCATAGTCGTGCAGGGCATGAGCAGACCGCTAGTCACTCGGTGTCCAGGCCGCGGGGTCCTCACCAGCCGAGAGCCGTTCCAGAAGCGCGCGTTGCCGTTCGTTTCGGACCACCGATGCACGAGCACCAGCCCACACCGCACCCGCACGCCGTGCATAGACCCGAAAAGGTGGCTGTCGGCAGTGGGGCCCTCCCTGAGACCCTTCGGGGACTTCGGGCCGTATCAGGTCGTGTCCCGCGCCGTGGTGTAGGGGATCAAGCGTTACGCGTTCCGGTACGAGACCCCTGACGATCTCCGGCGAGACCGCGGTCCATGAGGCGCCCTGCTGAGGCGAATTGAGCACCCGCCATGGCGGAGCCACCGTCACCGACCTGCGGATTCCGACGCCATGATCGGTTACACCATCCGGCGGGGCACCATCCCGTATCACCGGGCGTCCCCTCGTCCTGCGCGCTGTTGTCACCGACTCTTCGACAGCGCACCGGCATCTTCCGCGCTGCCGAGGCGCACGCCGCGTGACCGATGCCTCTCTACGCCGAGCCGCCGAGATCACGGTCAGCGCCTGCCATCTGGACACCCTCCATGGGGAGAATCTGGGGAGTACGAGCCCCTCTTGGGGAGCGCGCGGGGAGAATGGGCCGCCTAACGCGGCATGGCCCAGAAAGACCCGGAAAGGCTCATACTTGCAGGTGAGAGGCAATAATGATTGCATCACCGCAGGTCAGAGCGGCCTGGTAGACAACTTCAAGAAGATCTTTTCGTTCCACCAGCTTCGCGCATCGCACCCTGTCTTGTACGAGCCCGTCTCCGACTCCGGCCTTGCCCAGTTCACAGCCAAGATCCGGACCATGCGCGGGCCAAAGCCCTTCATCTCTGATTCAAAGACCACATTCGCGCTGGCCAGGGCCATGCGCGCCGTGTACCACCAGCAGACCAAGGATCTGTTGAGCGCTGTGCGCAAGCGGCTGAGTACAAGCGCCTGAGATCGCGAAATTCTCAGCGGTATCTGTCAGCCAGGCTGCACATTGGATCGCCTGACCAGCAACGCAGCACGCCTGACACCCCATCAGAACGAGCGTCAAATGAGCGTCATTTCAGCGTCAAGATATCGCCCGTAACGCCCACACCGCGCATAATGCGCACACACAAAACCGCAGGTCAGGACAGCTTGGCCACCGGCCCAAGGATCGCCACGCACTCCACGTGGTGCGTCATCGGGAACCCGTTGACCGAGGCCGCTCGCTCCGGGCCAGGTCACCCAAGGACACGGTCCGCCTGCCGATTCCCCTTCCGTTGCGCCAGTTCAGGTATCGGCCCACTCGCAGCAGGTAGTCCAGCTGGGCAAGCGGATCAACCTGCCTTCAGCGAGGGACAGTTCACCGCTGTGGTCGATCCACGCCGAGCAGATGGTCAGGCGGGGAGGAGAGGGCCTGGGTCATCGCACAGGCGATTCCGTACAGTCGGTGACCTGTGTCGTCGTCCTTCTCAGTTCTCAGGCATGGAGCTCTTTACGCGCTCCAGTTGCTCGGGGGGCAGCGGTTGTCCCCACAGGGCCAGCGTCCACTGCCAGTTGCCGTCCTGCCAGCGGTGGACGAAGGCTTGCGGGTCCGCGACCCAGCCGGGCTCGAAGGGCGCGGTGTCCAGCTGGTGCCTGATGAGCACCGCCATGGCGGGCGTCGCTTGCGGTGCTCCGTCGTTGTACAGGTCGATCGCGAGCACGCCGGTGGCGAGGTCGCCGTCGAACACGTGCGGTTCGAAGTGGCCACGGCCGCCGGGCCAGAAGGCCGGGACGGGCAGGGCCTCCTCGCCGTAGTGCGGGGCCCTTATACGGCATCCGACTGCGTATCACCCCTTCCGCCCGGCCCACGCCGAAGGTGTGCCTGGGCTGGGCGGCGAAGCCCACAGAAATCCCGTGAGTCCCAGACCATGTTGCGGCGCGGAATCCGGACGATCGACGCTCTCTCAAGCCTCGGGTTCCCCGAGCGCTCGGTCCATGATCGAGAAATCCGTTCCAAGGGGCTGGTCAGAGTATGGATAGAGAGGCTGTTTGGACGCATACTGCGGGATCACGTCGTGGGGTGTGACCAAGATCGGCGTAGGAAGTCCTGTGCCCCAGTTCCGGATCCACCGTGAGGCCTGCCATCGGTATCGAGTGCGGCGCAGGACAACGGCCCGTTCGTCGGTGTGCGGTTCGCCGTCTGGCCAGTAGACGACGTACCAGCAGTTCTTGCCACGCAACGACTCCAACGCGCGCCATACCTTGCCGGACCAGCCGATGCGTTGCTTGCTGGGCTTGTCGGTGCTCAAATCCTCGTCCCCTCTGCCTCTGCCGATGGCTCAGGCATCGGTATCCCCGTCAGGGTTCCTCGCGTGCGTACTCTCTTGCAACTGGCCAACGGGCGCCGAGGACTTCACGCGTAACGCGCCCAGGCTCTTTACGAGTTGCACAGCCGAGTTGCCGTCACCACGGCGTGCCAGGGTGCGCCTGCCGGCATCTCGACCACCGGACCTGATCCGTGGTGTCGCGCCCCGGCGATCCCGCTACGGGTGTTCTGTTCCCAGGGCCACCTGCGCGGCGTGCTGAAAGGCGCGGTCCGGAGCCCGTTTCGCCTCGGCAGACCTGTTGAAACGCTCGGGGCACTCATCCACCTGGCCTCGTCCCTCCCGCAGCGCAGCCGCGAACCAGTCCATCCCGGCCTTCTCCCAGTCGTACATGGCCACCCGCAGTACCTCGGCCGCCTCTGCGGCGGACACCGGCCCGGAGACGACAACGGCCGCGACTGCGGTGCTGAACTGCGTCCAAGCCTTGTGCGCCTCGGCGAAGGAGGTCCGCCACTGCTCCGGCGTGGACTGCTCGGTCCAGAGCACGTCGGAAAACCGCCACCACGCGGCCGACAGCAACTTCGTACTCGCGATCAATCCGCCGTACGCCTCCCGGCGCGCGGCTTCGCGCCGGTGCTCGCGGTCGGACTGCAACTGCCGCTGGCGCCCTTGACCGAGTACGGAGAGCCAGCCGCCGGCCACGGCCCCCAGCGCACCGATCGCCGCGCCCACCACACCCGCCACGCTCGCGTCCATCACCGCGCATTAGACCGCGAGGACGCAGCCGAGGCCAAGAGCGCCTACCAGTGGACCCCGGGGCTACTCGTACCTTGTCGTCGCCGACTTCGCTCTGCGGGCCAAGAGCCAGGGCATCATTGTGGACCAGGACCGATGTTCCGTGAAGGCTCGATCCTCGCCTACGTCCTGGGCATCACCGACCTCGCCCCGATCCCGCATACCCTGCTCTTCGAGCGGTTCTTCCGTCCCGAGCGCCTCCCCGCCTGCCAGCAGGCAGGGACGCCCGCAAGAAGACTGTGGGCCGCAAGCGGAGCGTCGTCATCAACACCGTCGGACTCCTCCTCCGAGTCCTCGTCACCGCAGCCAGCGTGCAGGACTCCATCGCCGGCCAGACCCTCATCGAGAAGGTCACCGCCGAGCACCCCACCATCCGCAAGACCTGGGCCGACCGCGGACACTGCCAGCACTTCGTCGAGCACGCCGCAACCCCGACACCATTGGCTTCACCGTCCTGTCCCGCCACTGGACCGCCGAACGCACCCTGGGTCGGCTGATAAAGCACCGCCGGCTGGCCCGCGGCTACGAGGCCAAGCCGCATCGCTCCGAAGCCACAATCCACCTCGCAATGATCAACCTTATAACCCGCCGCCTCACCGCGGAATCCACCCCAAGCTGACGTAGCACCTAAAACGCCCTCAACGCCGTAATCCAGGATTATATTCGGGACAAATCACCCTCTGAGTGAACTCCTTCGACACATAGTGCGCCGATGGGTTGTGGCGAGAATGCGCCGACGTCCGCACGCTGTCGTGCTCTTGGGCGGATCCGCGACGGCGGGGCGCCGGGCGCGGACGGCCCCTGGTCACCCGGGCCGCCGCCTGGCGTGCCCGGCTTGCGACGTCCCCGGACGAAGACCGCTGCGGTGACGGCGCGGCGTGACCCGTCGCGCGGACGGCGGGCCCGGACGGCGCCGCAACTTCCCTGTCCACCCAGGTCACAGCCACCCGGCAGTGTTCCCGGTCCGCCCGGTCAACTCGGCCGGATCAAGCCGGTGCCGGGTCACAACCCTGCGCGACCGGCACGTGTCTGACCTGTCAGGAGTAACGAACTCCTAAGACCATAAGGGGGAAATATGAGGTTCAATCGTTCTGTTATCGCCGGTACCGCGATGGCGGCCCTGGCAGTCGGCGCGACGACCGTTGCGGCCGGCCCCGCCTCCGCAGCACCGAACACCACCGCGCAGAAGGTCTGCGGAAGCAGCTACAAGACCGTCAACTCCGCGCCCGTCGGCACGCAGGGCACCGTCTACCTGACCTACAACGCATCCAACGGCAAGAACTGCGTCGCGACCATCCGCACCAACCCTGGCACCGCGCACGACATGGGCGCGTGGATCTACGTCCCCGACACCGGCGAGTACGCCCAGGACGAGGGCGCGTACACGTCGTACGCCGGACCGACCTATGTCCAGGGCAAGGCCCACTGCGTCGACTGGGGCGGCCACATCGACAACGTGTACGTCTACGTGACGGGCTCCAACTGTGCCGCGCTGAAGGAGCACCGGGTCACCACGGTCCGCTGACCCACGGAGCACAGCCGCGGTTCGGCCCACTCCCGTCGGCCCGGGGGCGGGCCGAACCCCGTCACCGACCCCTATGCCCCTGGTCCGTCGTCCCCGCGCGGACGAGGGCAGCCCCGCAGATCATCGACCCTGCCGGTCGCCGGCGCCGCCCATCGCCTCGTCGAACTCGTCACTACGACTTGATCCACTTCCGATACACGCTCTAGGACCCTGCCGAACGCCGGCTCATGAAGGGTTCGGCGAGTAGCCTCGCCGTTCCGCAGAGGCTCTGGCCGTGCTGGGCGAAGAGTGCGTCCCGTGAGTCGAAATGGCCGAGGTCTGTGCGGACGTAGGCCGAAAGGTCGCACGAGGGGTCGGTGGCCGGGCAGACCGTCGTGCCGTCCCAGTCGATCGCAGTCCGGGACAGTGCCTCGAAGAGCGTCTCCGGGCCGGTGTTGGTGAAGCCGCCGTCGCTCGCTTCGTTCAACTCGTCGAGACCGCCGAAGAGTTCCGAGACCGTCAGCCACGGCGCGGTGGGGCGGCCGTTCCGCGGCAGCTCCTCGATGTGGAACTCCGGCCATGCGAGCACGACTTGGTACGGGACCAACCGGCGGGTCCGGGGGAAGCGTGGGTACCAGAAGCTGCCGTCCACCAGCAGGCCGCGCACGCGTGTGGCCACCCCGGTTGCCCGTGCGACCGCCTCCAGCACCGCCAGCCGCTGGCTGCACGAGCCCCGCCGGCGGCGCAGCACCTGCGAGACGGGGCGCTCGTCCTGCACCGAGTACACCGGCCGCACTGCCGTGGCGATCCATCGGTGGGCCTGCCGCAGGGCCGCCGTTCGGCAGGCGACCGAGGCGTCTTGCGTGTCCGTCGGCATGTCGAGATGGCGCAGCAAGGACGAGACGTTCGGGTGCCGCCAGTCGAGTATCCGTGTCGGAGCTGTACTGCCCGTCGCTCTTCCCGTGTCGGCGTCACGTGTGCGGACACGGCCTCGCGGCATGAGAAGCGAGCTCGTCATGGTGTTGGTCCTCTCCCCCAGCATCCTCTCCGGATGGCGAGACCCATCATGGCAAGCTTTTTGAACGCGTTCAACTATGAGGTTGGGTGATACCGGTCTCGGGAGGCGTCTGCCGTTCGGGCACCCGAGCGCCCGAGCGCCCGGATCACGGGCCGTCACCGGGTCGAAGAGCCGCAGGTCACCCGCCCGGCGCTGCCCGCGCCGTCCCAGTGTGCTGCCGCCGCGAGGACGGCGGCAGCCGCACCCGTTCCGAGTACGGCGCCGGCGACCACGTCGCCCGGGTAGTGCACCCCGGTGTGGACGCGCGAGTAGCCCACGGCACAGGCGAGCAGGCCGAGAGGGACCGTGACGGCCGGGAACGCGGGCCCGACCGCCGCGGCGAAGGCGACGGCGGACGCCGTATGGCCCGAGGGGAACGAGGCGGATGCCGGCATCGGGACGTGCCGACCGGGGAAGGGCGAGTCCTCGGCACGGTGCGGGCGTGGCCGCCGCACAAGACGCTTGCCGAGCAGGTTGGCCGTGGTGGACGCGACGCCGATCGCCGCGACACCGAGCACCGCGGCGCGCCGGGAGCGGCCGGGGCGCAGGGCCAGGGCGGCGGCGATCAGGAGAGAGATCTTGGAGTGATCGGCCGTCGCGGACAGCCGGCGCAGCACCGAGTCCAGTGCCGGTGTGCTGGTGACCGTCACGGCCTCGTAGAGCGCCTGGTCGAGGCTGGCGAGATCGCGCAACAGGCCCTGTGGTACTCGCTGCTGCCGAGGCCGACGGTCAATCATCGCTCTGCTCCTGGTTCTTGTCGCGTGAGAGGGCCGCTCGGTCGTGGCTCTCGTGTTCGTGGGGCGACCGGTCGAACGCGAGGCGCACGACGCGGTACCAGTCGACGGCCGGTGCGACGTACGGTGCCCCCGGACGTTCCCGTGGCACGCGCACCCGCAGCGCGCCGGGCCGTATCGTGCACACCACGGGCGCAGGCAGGACGAGTGCCTCGCCGTCCACGGCCACCGGGATGGTCTCCTCGTCCGACTCGACGACGACGCTGCGGGACGTCAGGGTCGTGATGCCGCTGGCCCGCTCCCCCAGCAGCGCCAGTTCGGCGGCTTGTACCGCGCCCCCGACCCGGACCGCGATCACGCCGAGCACGCCCGTGTCGAGCCGTTCCCTGCGGCCACCGGTCAGGGGGTCGGCCCGTGCGTAGGGGTTGTTGCTGACCAGCACCGCCTGCGGGGTCTCCAACCGCTCTTCGTCGGTCCGGGCACTGAGTTCGGCGCCCGCCTCGCCCGCCAGCAGGTCCGGCAACTGGTCGAGCGCGGTGACCGCTTTGGCGTCGCGGTAGTCGGGGTTCTGCACGATGTGCGCGTACGTACCGAACGAGGCGGTGTTGACGAACGGCCGGCCGGAGACGTCTCCGAGGTCGACGCGGAGTTCCACACCGTCCGAGAGCGCCTCCAGGCTGCTCACCGGATCGTCCCGGTCCAGGCCGAGGTCCATGGCGAAGTGGTTGCGGGTGCCGGCCGTCACGACCATGAACGGCAGACCGTGTTCGGCGGCAACTCCTGCCACCAGGGCCTGGGTGCCGTCGCCGCCGGCCACACCGAGCAGGTCCGCTCCCCCGGCCACGGCCTGCCGGGCCAGTGCCACCGGATCCGGATCCGTGTCGAGGTCGAGGAGGATCACTCGCGCGCCCAGTGCCTCGGCCCGCTCCACGAGTCCGTACTGCACGACCTTCCCGCCGCCCGACTTCGGATTCATGATCAGTACGGCCCGGCGGGGCGGGCGCACCGTGCGGGTGTGCATGCCGTGCGGCTTGCGCAGCCGGCGCAGGGCACTCCTCGCGCAGCCGAGCGCGGCCGTCCACGCCGCGAGGGCGACCACCGCGACCACCCACAGGCCCGACACGGCGTAGAGCACCAGGACGCCGACGGGTGCGGTGATCGCCAACACGGCACCGAGGAGACGGGCGAATCCACGGTGCGCCAACGCCCACCACAGGCCCGCGCCGGCCAATCCGAGGCCCGCCAGGCCCAGCAGCAGGATGAACCCATGGCCGGTGCCGGCCACCACCGCGGCCACCGCTCCCGCGATGCACAGCAGGGCGAGGCGGGCCAAGGCTCGCGCCGAGCGGAGACCCGTGTCGGGCCCCCGCGGTTCCGTCTCGCGCGTCGTTCCGGTCTCGTTCAATGTCGCTTCCCGGTCATGGCTGAGGCGGACGCTCGCCGGCGCGCCGGGTGCTCCGTCCGCCCGTCATTCCGGCGATTCCGGTCGGTGTCCATGCAAGGTACGTGGTGTGTCCGGCCTCGTCCTCCACCAAGGCGGTCGGCAGCGCGGGCTCAAGCCGCGAAACCGACGGCGCTGACGTGTTGGTCTGCGCCCGCCCGGCTGCCGATGTCCGCGACGCGACTGCCGCGCAGCGTGTCCGGGGCCTCGTTGTCCCTGTTCGCCACCCCGTCTCCTCACACCCGTCGGTGATCGACCGAGCCTCGACGACATGCATCGCAGAGTGGATCAAGACTACAGCCGGGTCGCGCCGATCCGGTCGGACACCGGATCCGACGCTCCGCCCTGCCGGATCGAGCGGATACGAGATTTCCGTGCGCGGCACACCAGGCATGGACAGCGGCCGACATCGTCACCGCACAGACGGGATCTTCCTCCACCCGGGCGTCCGGCTCCCACCAGCTGCACCATCGTTCAATGCTCGCCCCTCGTCTTCCCCCACGTTCGTGGGCCGCGGGGCAGGACACGTCCCGCCGCCGCTGAACTCTGTGTCAGCGTCGGCAAGTTGCCGCACTGGCACAGAAACCGAGTCCCGCCCCGCCATGGGGCAGAGCGCGTCGACCGGCGGCGTCGTCTGCCACCGGTGGAAACCAAAGGCCTACCGTTGTCCCTCCCGGCTGAGCCGGGCCCAGCTGCCACGCTGGCCGCATCCTGAAGCGGGACGGCCACTCCGGTCCCGCGGTGTACGGGGAACTGTCAGGTCTGCCGCTCGGGTGCGTACGCCGCCTCGTCCAGCCCGAAGGTCCAGGCCACCCCCGCTCTGGCCGTGCGGGTCGACGGGGGGACCCGTAGCCAGTACGTGCGGTGGGTGCCATCCGGCTCCGGTGTCGAGTTGAGTACTTCCACCATGACCACGGGCTCGTCGTCGGTCAGGTCGATCCGCCACAGCGTGCCCGTCTCGTCCTGGTGCAGGGGGCGGGCGCCCGAATCGGTGAGGTACCGGTCGTAGCCGTAGTACTCGAGCATCACGCGGCGCAGCTCGGCGTTCTCCTCGGCTCGGATGCGTTCCGGGGTCAGCGTGGGCAGTTCGGCCAGGAAGGCGGCCGGAACCGGCATGCCACGCCAGGCGTGCAGGGCGAAGCCGTCCGGGTAGGCGAGCGCCGGGCCGTCCCCGTGGTCGAGTCGTCCCGCCTCGTCGCGGTGGAGGGCCGAGGGGCGCTCCGACAGCACGGCGACCCGCGCGAACGGCCACCACCAGCCGGCGCTTCGGCACACCTCGGACAGCGAGTCGATCGGGCCGTCGCCGGCGGGGAACGCCGCGAGCCACGGCGCGTCGTGCTGCCCGAGCACGGCGTCCAGGAGTGTCAAGCGGATCTCCGCGGCGTCCTTCCCGGTGTCGCCTCCGGCCAGTTCCTCGAGCACGCCGATACGGATCCGGTCCACCAGGGCCTGGGTCGACGGCCACAGCCGTCCGCCGGTCGCCGCCCAGTGCGCCGACCACCCCTCGGGCCCCAACTCGGCATGCAGCCGCCGCCTCGCCGCCGCCCACGGCGTACTGCGCACCGCGTCCCGTACGCTCGGGCCCCGGTCAGCCTGCTCCCGGAGCAGAGTGACCGCCGCGCGGGGCGAATCCACCCACACCACGCGCTCCGGTTCCGCGAGCCCCGCCAGCCGGTAGGCCCGCCGGACGCCCTCCTCGGCGCGCGCCCGGTCCGCGGGGCCCGTCGCCGAGGCCCACGCCCGCCACTCCGCGAGGTCACCGGAGGGCCCGGTCACCACGCTCCCCGCCGCCAAGTCCGGTGTGCCGCCCGACTTCAGGTCCGTCATCCTGTCCACCCCTGTGTCCGTCCCGCTCACGTGCTCTTCCTCCGTGCCCCGCCCGGTTCTGTCGTGATGCCGGTGCGTCCCGGTCTCTCAGTCGGCCACGATCCGTACGGACCCGGGCACGTACTCCCGCTGTCTGATGACCCGGAACCACCCCTTGGGCAGCGCGATCGCCGCGTGCTCCTCGTGCACCACCCGCCCGCCCTGGGGCAGATGGAGCAGCAACGGCCCGTAGAGACCCGGCTCGCGCACCAACTCCCCCGGCCCGACGACCGCGTGGGCGTGCCCCGTCACCTCTCCCAGCGCCAGCACGAGCCGCCCGCGTGCGTCGCGCCGCTCCCTCGGGGCGTGTGCCGCGTGAGCGGGCACCGCGTCCTGCGCGACCGGCACGATCAGCACGTCTCCCTGTCGGTACATGGCTGTCCCCTCACCGCCGGGTGCGCCGCGCACCGGCTTCATGACCACGACGTTAGGTGCCACCACTGACAACGGCCCCGGGCCCGCCCCCGCCGAACGGCACTGTCAGTGGCGGTTGGTAGAAATGCGCATCACACACCACGCACACTTCCTTCTCAGGAGCGGCCGCATGACCATCGGTGAGCACCTCGACGCGCTGCACGGGCTGCCCTCGTTCACCTTTCCCGGGCCGGGCGCCCCGACCGACCGGCTGCCCGAGCCGGACTCGGTCGCCTGGCGCCTGAACACCGACGTGTACGACGCCGACGAGGCGTGGGCCGACATGTTCGCCCGCTTCCGCGCCGCCGTCGACACGAACCGGGTCCGGGCGGTGATCATCGGCGGCTGGGGAGATCCCTATGAGAGCGCGCCCACCGAGATCTTCGAGGCGCTGGTGGAGGCCCGGGACGCCTTCTCCGCACTGCGCGCGCTGTTCGTCGGCGACCTGGTGATGGAGGAGTGCGAGATCTCCTGGATCCACCAGACCGATGTCGCACCGGTGCTCAACGCGTACCCGGCGCTGGAGGAGTTCGGTGTGCGTGGCGGCACCGGGCTGGAGTTCACCGCGTTGCGGCACGGCGCGCTGCGCCGGCTGGTGGCGGAGACGGGCGGTCTGCCCGTCGGGGTGGTGCGCGGCATCGGCGCCAGTGACCTGCCCGCCCTGGAGCACCTCGACCTGTGGCTCGGCACGCCGGACTACGGCGGTGACAGCGAGGCCGCCGATCTGGAGCCGATCCTGTCCGGTGCCCGACTGCCGCGCCTGCGCCATCTGGCCCTGCGCAACAGCGAGATGCAGGACGCGGTGGCCGCCGCGATCGCCGCCGCCCCGGTGGTGGAGCGCCTCGAGGCACTGGACCTGTCGATGGGCGTGCTGACCGACGAGGGCGCCGCTGCGCTCCTGAGCGGGCAGCCGCTGACGCATCTCAAGAAGCTGGATCTGCACCACCACTACCTCAGCGAGACCGTCGCGGAGCGGATACGGCAGACGCTGGTGCCGGCAGGTGTGGACGTCGACCTGGACCGTGACGACGCCGAGGAGGACACGGAGGACGACGGCACGGTCTGGCGCTACGTCGCCGTCGGAGAGTGACCGCGTCCGCGGCGGCCGGGCCGATCGTCACCGCGTCGCCCGCCCGTACCGGCCCCCGGTTCGCGGTGGTCGGCAACCCCGAGAACCGCAGGGTGTCCCTCTTCGCGGACGCCGTGCGCGCGGCCGGGCTGCCCACACCCCGCGTCGTCGCCTGGGTGGACGTCCTGCGCATGCGAGGGGCGGACTTCGGCGCCGACGAGTTCGTCCGGGTCGACTCCCCCGGCGAGAACCCCGAGGTCGATCAGTTGCTTCGGGGTGTCTCGGACCCCACCCGGGTGGAGGGTTCAGCGCGCTGGTACACAGGGTTCACCGCCGCGCTGCGCACGCTGCGCGGCGGCATCCCCCTCGCCGACCCGGACGAGCTGGCGGTGCTGTTCGACAAACGGGCGTGTCACGCCGTACTGGACGCGGCCGGTGTGCCCGTCCCGGACTCCCCCACGTCGGGTCCGCACGGCGCGCGCGTGCACGGCTGGGACGACGTACGGGCGTTGATGCGCGAGCACAGGATGCCCCGGCTGTTCGTCAAACCCGCCCACGGGTCGTCGGCGTCGGGTGTCCTCGCCGTCGAGACGGCCGGCGGCGGCCGGATCAGGGTCACCACATCCGTCGAGACCGGTCCCGACGGCGCCCTCCACAACTCCCTCCGCGTGCGGCGCTACCACGACGAGCGGGACGTCGCCCGCATCGTGGACGCGCTGGCCCCGGACGGCCTGCATCTCGAACGCTGGGTGCCGAAGGCCTCCCAGGCGGGCCGTGCCGCGGATCTCCGGGTGGTCGTCGTGGCCGGCCGCGCCACCCACGCGGTGGTGCGCACCAGTCGCTGGCCGCTGACCAACCTGCATCTCGGAGGCAGCCGCGGGGCCCTCGACGGCGTCCGACGGGCCGTCACCGCCGCGGGCGCCCGGTGGTCCGACGTCCTGGACGTGTGCGAACGCGCCGCGTCCTGCTTCCCGCACACGCTGTGCGTCGGGGTCGACCTGCTGCCGGCCGTGGACTGGCGTCGCAGCTTCGTCGGCGAGGTCAACGCCTTCGGCGACCTGCTGCCCCGGCTCACCGGACTGCCCGGCAGTGGCGCGGAGGGTCTGGACACCTACGGCGCGCAGGTGGCGGCCGTCCTGCGCGCACCGGCCGGCAGCGGCCCGCGACACCCGTACAGAACAGGAACAGCCCATGCCTGAGCCCGACATGAACGCGATCGTCGGCGACCACGACATCCTGTTGGTCACCCTCGACACGCTGCGGCACGACGTGGCCGCCGAGTTGGCGGCCGAGGGGCGCATCCCGCATCTCGCCCGCCAACTCCCCGGCGGACGCTGGGAGAAGAGGCACGCCCCGGGCAGTTTCACGTACGCCTCGCACCAGGCGATCTTCGCCGGGTTCCTGCCCACTCCGGCCGAACCCGGCCCGCATCCACGGCTGTTCGCGGCGAGCTTCGCCGGCAGCGAGACGACCGCCGAGGGCACCTTCGTCTACGACACCCCCGACCTGGTGTCCGGACTGGCGGCGGCCGGCTACCGCACCGTCTGCGTCGGGGGCGTGGGCTTCTTCAACCGGCGCGGTCCGCTGGGCTCCGTACTGCCCGGCCTGTTCCAGGAAGCGCACTGGGAGGAGGAGTTCGGCGTGACCTCGCCGCACTCCTTCGAGAACCAGATCGACCGCGTGGAACAGGTGGTGGGCCAACTGCCCGCCGAACAGCGCCTGTTCCTGTTCTTGAACGTGTCGGCACTGCACCAGCCCAACTGGTTCCACTTGCCGGGCGCGACCCGCGAGGCGGGAGACACCCGGGAGACGCACGCCGCCGCGCTGGAGTACGTCGACCGGCACATCGGGCGGCTGTTCGCCGCGGCGAGTTCCCGGCGCCCCTGCTTCGTCATCGTGTGTTCCGACCACGGCACCGCCTACGGCGACGACGGCTACACCGGCCACCGTCTGGGCCACGAGTCCGTGTGGACCGTGCCGTACGCCCACTTCCTCCTCGACCCCGCCGAGGCCGTCCGATGACCACCGCCCAGCAGACCAGCCCCTACCAGCACTACGTGTACGCCTATCCGCACAAGACGGCGTACCGTCCCCTCAAAGACCGGCCCGCGCTGCGGGAGTTGTGGGCGGCGCAGGACCGAAGCGCCCTCTCGCTGTATGTGCACATACCGTTCTGCGAGGTCCGGTGCGGCTTCTGCAACCTCTTCACCCGCATCGGTGCCCCGGACGACCTGACCGGCGCCTATCTGGACGCCCTGGAACGGCAGGCGGACGCCGTCCGGGCGGCACTCGGCGACGCGGAGCCGGTGCGGTTCGCCACCGCGGCGTTCGGCGGCGGCACCCCGACCTTCCTCACCGCGTCCGAGCTGGAGCGCCTGTGCGACATCGCCGAGCGGCGCATGGGCGCCGACCTGCGCGCGGTCCCGCTCTCCGTGGAGGCCTCGCCCGCCACGGCCACCGCCGACCGGCTCACCGTCCTCGCCGACCGCGGCGCGACCCGCCTCAGCCTGGGCATCCAGAGCTTCGTCGACTCCGAGGCCAGGGCCGCCGTACGCCCGCAGCGCCGTGCCGATGTGGAGGCCGCGCTCGGCCGGATCCGGGAAACCACCATCCCGGTGCTCAACATCGACCTCATCTACGGCATCGACGGCCAGACCGAGCGGAGCTGGCTCGCCTCGCTGGACGCGGCCCTGGCCTGGCGGCCCGAGGAGCTGTACCTGTACCCGCTCTACGTCCGCCCGTTGACCGGCCTCGGCCGGCACCAGCGGGACGCCGGAACCGACCCGGAGTGGGACGCGCTGCGGCTGCGGCTGTACCGGGCGGGGCGTGACCACCTCCTCGCACGGGGCTATGTCCAGCGGTCGATGCGGATGTTCCGCCGGGCCGACGCCCCGGCCCAGGGCGCCGACGACTACGCCTGCCAGACGGACGGCATGATCGGGCTCGGCTGCGGGGCCCGCTCGTACACGTCGACGCTGCACTACTCCTTCGACTACGCGGTCGGCATGCACGAGATCCGCGACATCATCGACGACTACGTCACGACGCCCGACTTCGCGCACGCGGAGGTCGGCTACGACATGGACGGACACGAGGCGCGTCGCCGTCATCTCCTTCAGTCCCTCCTCCAGGCCGAAGGGCTGTCCGTCGCCGACTACCGTGCCCGCTTCGGGAGTTCGCCCGACGACGACTTCGGCGCGGAGCTGGGCCGACTGGCCGGGCGCGGCTGGCTGGCCGACTCGACGGGTGACCTGCTCGTGCTGACCCCGGAAGGACTGGCCCATTCCGACGCCGTGGGGCCGGAGTTGTTCTCCCCCGAGGTGCGGTCCGCCATGGCCACCTACGAACGGAAGTGACGGACCGTCATGGATCTCACCGTCCTGTACCGGGGGCCGCTCGCGTCCTGCGACTACGACTGCCCCTACTGCCCGTTCGCCAAGCGACGCGACTCGACCGCCCAACTCCGCGCGGACCGGGAGGCGTTGGAGCGCTTCGCGCGGTGGGCGACGGACAGCGAGGACGACCTGTCGCTCCTGTTCACGCCGTGGGGCGAGGGGTTGGTCCGCTCCTGGTACCGGCGCACCCTGACCGAGCTGTCCCGGCTGCCGCACGTGCGCCGGGTCGCCATCCAGACCAACCTGAGCTGCCGGACGGGCTGGCTCGCCGAGGCCGACCTCGACACGCTCGCCCTGTGGTGCACCTACCACCCGGGCCAGACCCCCTACGACCGTTTCCTCGCCAAGTGCCGTGAACTGGCCGACCGCGGGGTGCGCTTCAGTGTCGGCGTGGTCGGCCTGCCCGCCCATCTGACGGCGGCCCGCCGACTCCGCGACGACCTGCCCCCGCACGTCTACCTCTGGATCAACGCCGCCGAGGGACACACCTACGACGACGCCGAGGCCGGCGACTGGACCGCGCTCGACCCTCTCTTCCCGTACAGCCGGCACCCGCACCGCAGTGCCGGACTTCCGTGCCGTACCGGCGAGTCCGTGATCTCGGTCGACGGCGCCGGCACGGTCCGCCGCTGTCACTTCGTCCGGGACGAGCTGGGGAACCTGTACGACGGTTCCTACCGGGCGGCGTTGCGGCCGCGCGCGTGTCCGCTGGCCGTCTGCGACTGCCACATCGGCTATGTCCACCTGGAGTCTCTGCCCCTGTACGACGTCTTCGCGGGCGGTGTCCTGGAGCGGGTGCCATCCGCCCTTCCCCGACAGGGCACCGCGCGTGCCATCCAGATCACGGCGCGGGCGATGTCCGGCGAAGGCGGCGGCGAGGGATCGGTCCGCTGACAGGGCGGGTTCGGGGACGGCGTCAACCTCCCTCTGCTGGAGCTACATGTACTTCCGGTATGTACTTCCGGTATGTACTTCCGGTGGGATTCGCGGGCTACTCGGCAAGGGAACTGGCAAAAGTCGGCGCCTCGTTGACGAACCGGGTGCCGGACCGGGGCCCGCACTGATGTCCCCGGACCACTTCCAGCGCAGCTTCCGCGCCGCGTACGGGGAGACGCCGTACAGCTGTCTCATGACCCGGCGGATCGAGTGGGCGAAGGCTCTGCTGCGGCGCGGCGACCTCAGCGTGACCGAGGTGTGCATGGCCGTCGGCTGCTCCACGACGACCTGGTACGGGCCGAGCCGGTCGGCAGCCAGCAGTGGCGGGCCAACCTGCGCAGCGGTGCGACCGTCACGGGACAGGTCCAGGTGCGTGACGCAGGCCCGCGGCGGCATCACGCGGGCCGGTTCCGGGCTTCCGTTCTCGCGCACCGACAACGTCCTGGAACCCCAACTACACTGACAGGACGGCTAGTTCAGGGCAGAGACGCACGATTCCGTACAGGCCACGCAACCGTCCCGCCGTACACACCCAGTCCCCGCCGTGCACACCAGTCCCGCAGACCTGCCTTTGGCACACCGGGCAACCCACGTCGCCCATCCGATCCGCAGCCTCGCGTACACAGTCGGCCAGATTTCAACTGTGTCGTTCCGTGTTGCTCGCGTATCAATGGGGATCGTAAGTTCCGACGGACCGTCAGATCCGATCCCCCGCAGTGTGCCCGCACCCACTCGGCCCGGGGTCGCCATCCCACACATGGCACTCCCACCAACGGGAAGGGAACACGATCCCCATGAAGAGATTGACCACGGGTGCGGCACTCACGGCCGGCGTCATCGCCGCCACGACGCTGGCCTTCGCACCCACCGCGTCCGCCGCCGTCACCCCGGGCTCCGCCACCATCACCGCCGCCTGCGGCATCTTCGGCGGCGGTACGGCCACGTTGACCGCGACCCAGGTCAGCAGTACTTCGGCCACCATCACCCTCAGCTCAAGCGCCATCACCACGCCGCTCGCCCTGTCGGCGAACTCCATCAGCTCCACGCTCACCATGACCAACTCCACCGGCGCCAACCGGGTGTTCAGCGGCACCGTCAACCCGGCCATACCCGCAGGCGGCGCGGTGACCGTCGGTCCGCTTCCCGGCACCGTGGCCGTCGGCGACAGCCTGGACTTCTACAAGGGCTCGCTGAAGATGGTCATCTTCGGCATCTCCGTCACCTGCACGTCGAACGCCGCTCAGTCGCCTGGGCCCTTCGTCTTCAGCTGAGCCTACCGTGAGTGAGTGATTCGTTCCCGATGCCGCAAGAACTGACGGACCTGATGATCTGCCATGTTCTTGCGGCATCTCCACCGGCTTCAGCGCAGCGCACCACCTGAACACCAGGAGAGCCCTTCCTCCTGAGTGACGGTCGGCTGCTGCGGGCCGCCTCAGGCTCATCCCGTTGCCCCTTCGGCGCGGATCCCGGTCCCACCCCGCTCAAACTGCGGGCGTGAACTACGCGAGAACTACGCGAGCACGGAACGGACATGCTCAACGGCGCCCGCGAAGTTTGCCCAACAACCGCCGGGCCTGGGCCTGGCGGCGCGGGTCGGCAGCGGCTCGGCGTACTTGTTCCACTGTGCGTCGCCCCTGAGGACTCCTGGCGAACCGCTTGATGCGCTCCATTACGCCCGACATGACGCTCCTCTCCTCAAAGCACCGCGTTCATCGCACCCTGTCAATCGTTCATCGCACCGCGTTCATCACTGTCTCGACTACCCCCGCCCCGCCGACTCAGCCCTGTCACCTGGTGGTTGCGGAGTTCCGAGGTGTGTCAGGAGATGACCCGAAGCCGCCCGTGGGACCCGCGGCGGAGTTGGTCGAGGGCCTGCGCCGTGCTGTCGTCCGCAGACAGGAGGACGATCAACTGCTGTGCGTCCAAAGGGAGTTCGAGGGTCTCGCGGAGCAGTCGGAGTTCACACCCGGAGGGGTGGCTGAGGCGGAGCGCCGCACGTCGGGGAACCACGTGCCGGTTCAGGCGGCGTGTGAAGTCGGGGCCGGCGACGCGGACGAGTTCCGTGGTGAACCACTCGGAGTTCTCCACGGACGGTCCGCGCCACAGGTCGAAGGCCTGCTCGTCCGCGATGTCGTCCCAGTCGGTGAAGAACGTCCGTGCGCGGGGGTCGGTGAAGACGAAGCGCGTCAGATTCGGTGTATCGCCGTCGAGCAGTCCGGTTCCGCGCGTCACCGACTCGTAGCCGCTGGTGTGGGCGAGGACGTCGCCCAGCCGGTTGGTGACCATGGCGATCCCCGGTTCCAGCAGGCGGAGCGTCTCCAGGATGGACGGGCGGACCTCCCGGCGCGGCGGCACGGGCCGAGTGCCGGCGGAGCACTCGCCGCCGGTGATCTTCGTGAGGTAGCGCAGATGGTCGCGTTCCGACGAGTCGAGGCTGAGCGCGTCGGCGAGCGCGTTCACCACCGCCACCGACGGATTGCGGTCACGGCCCTGTTCGATGCGGGTCAGGTACTCCACGCTGATGCCGGCCCGCGCGGCGAGATCCGAGCGCCGTAGACCCGGTGAACGGCGGCGGCCGTGATCGGGCAGTCCCAGCGATCGCGGCTGGATCCTGTCTCGCGTGGTCCGGATGAAATCCCCCAACGGCGAACCCATGCCGTGAGCATACGGCGCCGCCCGGCGGCCGCGGAGTGCTCAGCGTGGCCCTGCGGGGGCCAGCCTGAGCACGGTCTGGCTGGGAGCCCGGTGCCGTCCGATCGTGGTGGGCATGGAGAACAGACCTCAGCTGGTGATCATCGTCGGAAGCACTCGTGAAGGACGGTTCGGCCCCGTTGTGGCCTCGTGGGTCGAGGAACAGGTCGGCCTGCACGGTCTTTTCGAGGTGGAGGTCGTCGATCTGGCCGCCGTCGACATCCCGTTGGTGCTGCCCGCGGCTTCGCCGAAGTACGCCGGCGACGACTACCCCCGCCCGGCCGGGATGGCGGCACTGACGTCTGCGCTGACGCGCTCCGACGCCTTCATCGTGGTCACGCCGGAGTACAACCACAGCTATCCCGCGTCTTTGAAGGCGGCCATCGACTGGCACTTCACCCAGTGGGCGGCCAAGCCCGTCGCCTTCGTCAGCTACGGCGGTGCCGCGGGTGGCCGACACGCGGTGCTGCACCTGGAGAACGTGCTGACCGAACTCCACGCGGTGACGATTCGCGACGGCCTCTCCTTCCCGAACTACTTCACGGCGTGGCAGGACGGTCGTCCGCTCGATCCCCAGTCCCCTGTCCACGCCCGCACAGTGCTCGACCAGTTGGCCTGGTGGGCGGTGGCACTCCGTTCGGCCCGGGACGCCGTTCCCTACCCGGGGTGAACGGCCGGTTCGCTCGGCTTCGCCGCGGCCGCCAGGCCGGGCTGGAGGCGGCGGGCCGCGTTGAGGTGGTCGGCGGTCCAGATGATGCGGACGGCTGTCGCCGTGGCGTGTCCGTCGTCGCCGCGCAGGTCACGGCGCAGGGAGTGGACCAGGCGTGCCTCCGCCCCGGGGTCGCGTGCGAGCGGAGTGGGCACGACGGTGTGCCGGCCGAGGCCTACAGCCAGTTCGCGGTACCAGTCGGCGAGCCGGCCGACGGTGTCGAGCAGGGTGAGCCGGGCCTCGGAACGGTCGGGTTCCATCGGTTCCTCACCGCCGTTGCGCTGCCACAGTTCCAGTACCGCGTCCGAGGCGAGGCGCAGCCCTACGATCCCGGTGACCAGGGTGGTCATGTCGGACAGCCGCACCGGCTTGGCGCCGCGTTCGGCGAGGTAGCTGCGGAAGGCGTCGTCGAGCCGGCGGGCCGCGGCGGCCGCCTGCCGGCCCGCCTCCAGTGGGGCATCGGTCGGGATGCAGCCGATGGTGCAGCGACTGGCCGCGTACTCCACGGCGTCGGCGAGGTAGCGGGCGCTCTCGGTGTACGCCGCCGACAGCGCCCGGTCCACGGCGGCCGCGGCGCCGCGCGGCCAGAAGAACAGGCCCACCAGGACGCTCACCCCGCAACCGAGGGCGATGTCCTCGATCCGCAGCAGCACGATGTGCCAGTCGGGGTCCTGGCCGATGTTGAACAGGATGACCAGGGTGACGGTGAAGGCCGCCTGGCCCGCCGCGAACGAGATGGCGGCGGGCGCGATGCCGGCGACGAGCACGGCGACGGGGAGCAGGAACCAGAGCACGGTGCTGTGGTGCCCGATGAGCTGGAGCAGTCCGGTCCCGATGAGCGAACCGGCGAGCGTGCCGCCCAGGGCCCGGAGCGCGTTCTGCCCGGTGTTGAGCGCGTTGGAACGCAGCACCGACAGGGTTCCCAGCAGGATCCAGAACGAGTGCTGGGCACTTGTCACGTTCGCCAGGGCCACCGCGATGCCGAGGCCGAGCGCACCCCGGAGACTGTTGTGCAGCCACACCGAGCGCGGCTCCAGGTGGGCGGCGGCGCGCTCGACGGCGGAGGCCAGCGGCTGTGTCAGTGCGCCGGGTTCCGTGCCCAGCAACCGCTCGGGCCAGCTGCGGCGCTCGGCTGCCGCGGCCAGGTCCACGTTGCCGGCGATCTGGAGGGTGGCGTACCCCAACTCCTGGGCGCGGAACGACAGATCGAGGGTTTCGATGAAGGCGCGGACTTCGGACTCCGTGCCGGGTTTCGGCCGGTGCACGGGCAGCCGGTGGGTGGCGCGGAGTTCCATGCCGTCCATGGCCGTACGCAGGTTCACGAGGGCGGTGCGGAGGGCGTCGGGCGCGTTGCGCGGCGCGTCGAGCATGTCGGCCGCCTCGTCCAGGGTCGCGGCCGCCGCACGCCGTACGGCGTGCGCGTCGGCGTCGCAGGCTCCCCGGTCCTCCAGCGGCGGGCCGCTCTCGGCCACGATGGCGCTCAGCCAGGTCAGTTCGTCGACCAGCCGGACCAGAGCGCGGGAACCGGCGGACAGACCTGTGGGCCGGTAGAGCGTGGCGTCGAAGGCGGTGCGCAGCTCCGCCGCCGCGGCGGCGGCCTGACCGGCGGTGACCTCGCACTGCCGGGTGGTGGCAGCGTCCGGCCCGCCGGCCAACCACGAGGCGTCGGTACGCAGTTGCGCCGCGGCCGCGCGGCAGACCCGGGCGGCGGGCGCGCTGAGCGGGTCCGCGGCGGGGCGGGGCCACAGCAGCGAGATCGCGAGCATGGCGGCAGCCGCCGCGAGGCCCGCTCCGGCGAGCCGGTCGGGCAACTGTGACAGCGGGGCGGGCGAGGTCACCGGGAGGATGAAGGCCAGCAGCAGCGCGGTCGTCGCGCCTGCGAGGACGGAGCTGACCACACCCGAGAAGAGCAGCAGGAAGCCCACCACGACCATGACGGTCACCGCGAGCCAGGTCGTCCGGGCCACCAGCGTGCCGAGGCAGATGAGTACCGCCCAGGCCACGGCCAGACCCACGTGCGCCCGCAGGCGCTGCACCATGGGTCCGGTGAACTCCACGAGCAGAAGCATCGAGAACGAACCGAACGCCGCGTAGGTCGCCATCGTCGAGGAATGCAGCACCTGGCTGCACAGGGCGAACAGCGCGGGCATCACCAGCGCGGTGCGCGCGGCCCGGCGAGTGGCCACGAGTCCCGGATCGTGGTCGCGCAGCCAGGTGGGGATCCGCCCGGGCAGACCGCGCCAAGGTACGTCCATACGTTCGCGCACCTCCTGTCGGCACAGCGCACATGTGCCCCGCCGTTCACGAGTATCCGGCATTCACGGTGCCCGCACAGTGCGCCGCGTGGAGGTCCGGGGCGTGGGGGTGGTGGGACGGCGGTCGCGCTCGCCGCGGTGAGGAGGGTGGCTGTCTCGGATGGGGACCGTTGCTCGCCCGGTCCAGGGGCGACCAGCCTGCGCCGTGTCTCGCGGCGAAGCGACTCATATCCGCCGCCCTTCAGCTCGTACGCCGACAAGGGTCATGATGGTGGTTATGGCGTTGTCGACGGCGTTCACGAAGCTGTTCGGTGTGCAACACCCCATCGCACTGGCCCCGATGGGCGGATCAGCCGGCGGCGCACTGACCGCGGCAGTCTCCCGCGGAGGCGGACTGGGGCTGCTGGGCAGTGGAAACGGCGACCGCGACTGGCTGGCCCGCGAAGTGGCGATCGTCGCCGAACAGACCACAGAACCCTGGGGAATCGGGTTTCTCACCTGGCAGATCGATATCGACGCGGTTGAGCACGCACTGGAGCACAACCCCATCGCCGTGATGCTGTCCTTCGGGGACCCGAGCCCGTTCGCCGAACGGATACGCCGGGCAGGTGCGGCGCTGATCATTCAGGTGACCGACCTGGAGGAAGCCCGGCGAGCGGTGGACCTGGGTGCCGACGTCATCGTGGCCCAGGGATCCGAGAGCGGCGGGCACGGCGCCCGGCACGGTCGCTCCACCCTGCCGTTCGTGCCGGTCGTCGTGGATCTCGCGGCTCCCGTGCCGGTGCTCGCCGCCGGCGGCATCGCCGACGGCCGTGGCCTGGCCGCCGCGCTCGCCCTCGGAGCCGCCGGAGCACTCATCGGCACCCGCTTCCAGGCCACGGCCGAAGCCCTGGTCGACCCCTCGGTCAGCACAGCCATCGTTCAGGCGCGCGGCGAGGACACCGAGCGCAACAGCATCCTCGACATCGCCCGGAACTCCCCCTGGCCGAGGAAGTACACCGCCCGCACTCTCGGCCATCCCTTCCTCGACGAGTGGCGCGGCCGCGAGACCGAACTCACCACCGACCCCCACGACGTCAGAGAGGCCTACCAAGTCGCCCTGTCACAGGGCGACTTGCCTTCTCTGCCGGTGTGGGCCGGCGAAGCCGTCGGCCTCATCAACGACCTGCCCACCGCAGCCGACCTCGTCAACACCCTTGCCACACAGGCCGAGGACGCCCTCGCCCGCGCCGGCAAGGAGTGAGCCAACCGCACCGGACCGGGCGCCGTCCTTCTCTCATTCCGCGGACAGCGATCGCCCTGTGCGCCCTGTGTCCCGCACGGCGGGCGCCCGGCACAGTGGAACCATGACAGCGGGATTCAGCGGCGAAGTGGCCCAGTACTACGCGAAGTACCGACGTGGATACCCTGCCCAGGTCTTCGACACCCTGCAGGAAACCTTCCAGCTCTCACAGGCCGACACCGTGCTCGACATGGGGTGTGGCACCGGCCAGCTCACCCTGCCCCTCGCACCCCGCGTCCGCTCAGTGGTGGGAGTCGACCCGGAACCCGACATGCTGCAACTGGCCCGCCACGCCGCGCAGACCCAGGAGATCCGCAACGCCACCTGGATGCTGGGCGCCGACACCGAACTCCCGGCGCTGGGCGAGCTGTTGGGAGAACAGTCGCTGGCGCTGATGGTCGTCGGACAGGCGCTCCACTGGATGCGCCACGAGGAACTCTTCCACGCCGCCGCACCGCTCCTGCGTACCGGCGGAGGCATCGCGGTGATCTCCAACGGGACGCCGTTGTGGTTGCAGGGCACCCCGTGGTCCCGGGCTCTGCGTGCCTACCTCGAGGAATGGATGGGCACCCCGCTGACGGCGACCTGCGGCACCAGCAGCAATGACCGGCTGAGGTATGCGGAGGCACTTCGGTCCGCGGGATACGACGGCGTGCGCGAAATGGCCGTCGAATACCGCGACGAGCTCACCTTCGACCAGCTGTACGGCGGAGTCTGCTCCGCGATTCCCGCCGAACGGCTGCCCGCACCGGACGAGCCCGACATCCTCGCCGAACACATCCTGCAAGCACTCCCCACCGGCGAACCGTTCGCCGAGGAAGTACGAGTGACCATCCTCGTGGGACAAGCCGAGACCGAGCACAGGAACACCCCATGAACCGCTCACCCGCTCACTCCACGGCGACGCGCATCCCGCCCTCAGCAAGCGCGTCGAGAGTCTCGGCCATCAGGTCGTAGGGCCGCCCGTCCGGTGACAGGACGTGGGACAGGTGCTCGTGCGCGGTCGCGGCGTTCCGCCAGAGCAGCGTTGCCGGGGCGGTGTGGCCGAAGGCGCCGCGCAGACAGTCGTCCAGCGCGGCCCGACCCCCACCGAAGTAGCCGCCCGGGCCGTTCACCGCCTCGCCGAGTGCCAGGTAGAGGCCCGGGACGTCGGTGATGTACCGGCCGTCGAGTTCGTAGGCGTGGCCCGCGGGCCGGTCATGGCGAGGGCGCCGGCATCCCCGCTCCTGGACGAGGTCGAGCCAGGTCCCACGGCGACGAGTGTCGAGGGCGGCCCAGGCGCCCGGGCCGTCCGGCGGCCCGGTGAGCCAGCGGTCCCACACCGTCCTGGCGTGTTCGGGAACGGGCTCGAGCAACTCCCCGTCGAGTTCGAGGTCGATCAGGTCCGGCCCGGAGGAGGACGGACGCCAGGCGCTGACACTGGTCGACAGCGGGCGTTCGGTGAGCAACTCGCCCCGACCGTCCCGTATTTCCAGGACTGCTTCCTCCAGATTCAGTGACCGCCGGGTGCCCTTCAGCAGCGCGGCCCGCAGGTGGTCGCTTTGAGCGAGCCCCCGCAGCACGAGCGGTGGAACCACCCGGTCCGGCGGCAGGATGCGTACGAACTCCTGGCAGGAGCCCAGCCATTGGTGTTCGTCGTGTACGCGGACGGGACCCCGGTACCCCTCGGGCGGGCCCTCGTAGTCGTCCAGGCCGGTGAGTACGAGACTGCCCGTCCCCCGAGACCGGCCCGCGCTCTCCGCGTCCTCCAACAACCAGGGCTCGAGTGTCCCGTCGTCCGGTACCAGCCACACCCTGCTACCGACCCAGCCCTGGACGGCGACTGCTTCCGGGACCCAGCCGAACAGTTCGTAGGTCCCACGCACGGACTCTCCAAAGAGCCCGTCCACCGCGTCGCACACGCCCCAGACCCGGCCGCGCTTCGTCTCCGTCAGTGTGTACCGGCCCTGCCTGTGGTCGTTCCTGTCCCCGTGCACGGAGGAAATCATGCCTGGCCCAGGAGCAGACCTCATCTCCCGGCGGGCTTTCGGGCGAGGAACTGGATCCCCGTCGAGTCATGGCCGTTCATCGTGGGCACCGTGATGGTCCGCGTGCTGACGATTTCGAACTCCGCGAGCAGAGCGGTGAGCCATTCGCGGGAGTGGTGGCGGCAGACGGCGCCGTCGCCGGTCTCGAAGACGCCATAACTGCCGTAGAGAGTCCCGTAGTTGTTGTAACGGTCGCGGTTGCGTTCGTCGTGCTGCAGGAGGAGGTCGCTGATGTAGAGGAATCCTCCGGGCATGAGGATGCGGTTCAGTTCGGCGATCAGACGGCGTTGGGTCTCGTCGCCGGGGACGCAGGTCAGCACGGCGAAGAGCAGTATGGCGTCGAACTCGGCGTGCGGGGTGGGCCAGGTCGGCGGGTTATCAAGAATGGTGAAGTGCCGTGCGGGGTGCAGGTGTTGGGCCCGTCTGATCATCTCCGGTGACGTGTCGGCGCCCGTCAGGTTGGCGAAACCATGCTGTTCGAGTTCCGCCATGGTGCGGCCGTAGCCGCATCCGTAGTCGAGAATCGCGGCCTGCCTGTCGATCCCGCGCAGCCAGGGCGGGTGGAGTGGGTGCGTGAACGTCTTCGTCGCCGCGGCGGCGTTCCAGTAGGGGATCTGGCTGTGCGGGTCGGACATGGCGGACGCCTTCCTTGTGCGTGACGTCAAGGGAGAGTGCCGGACACACTGCACCACCCCCAGGCCGCAGTTGCTCACTGCCGAAGGACCGCGGGTCCTTGGCCCTAGCCACCGCACCCCCGCAACCCCCGCGTCACACGTCGGCCTCGCTCAGAATCCGGCACATCCGACTGCGCGGCAGTACGGAGTTCGCGGCGGCATCGTCGGCGACGTCAGGGGTTGGGTCCGCAAGGAGTTGGTTCAGCAGGGCAGCTGTGGCTCGGGGGTGGCGGGCGACTCCTCTGCGGAGGAACGGCTCCGGCGCGGCCGCCAGTTGGAGGAGGGCCGTCACCGGTAGTTCGGGGTCCTGTAGGGCGACGTAGCGGACGCGGGGGTCCAGTTCGGTGACGAACGTGCGGAGCAAGTGGCGCGGGAAGTTGGGGTGTTCGACGAGCTGTAGCCGGATGTGGAATTCGTCGCCGTGGGCGCGTACGAGACGTTCCAGGACTTCCGGCGGTGTGTCCGGGCGGCGTGCCGCCGTGCGGCGGACCTTGATGTCCGGGTCGTCGTCCAACCGGCGCCACGCCTCCTCGGGCAGGTCCCGGCAGGACGCCAGTACGCGTCGGAACACCGGCTGGCGGCAGTCCAGATAGGTCAGCCGCTCGTCGAGGGGCTCCTCGCGCAGCCAACTCGGTTCGGTGAAGCACCAGTTCAGTGCCGTTCGGGCCGCGGTGCTTCCGGCCTCTCGTTCAGCTTCCACGAGCGCGTACAGCCGATCCCTCGTTTCGGCGTTCACGTGGCGGCTCTGCGCGACCGCCACGCGCACGTTCGGGTCGTCGATGTCCAAGAGCTGGGCGACCATGTCGGCGGACAGGTGCGGGTTTCCGGCTACGGCCTCACGGATCTCCTCGTCCTCGGTCCGCATCAGCTCGGCGAACTGGTCGGCCGTGAGCGGGACGTAGAACGCCACGTTGGCTCGCACGGCCGGGTCGGCGACACATCGGTCCGTCCATTCCGGTGGGACGCCCGGTTGTGGCCGCACGGTGGCGGCTGCCCGGACCCGCGGATCCGGGTCGGCGAGCAGTGCGGCCTGGACCGTCATCGGCCGGTCGTGCCAGGCCTGCGCGACCGCGGTGCGGAGCTTCGGATCACGTGCGCCGGCAAGCGCCGTTCGGGGCCGGCCGTAGACCTTCTCCAGGTCCGCGATGCCGACCTCCACCTCGCGGTCCACACTGTGCCGGACGGAGTCCGCGCGCGCGTCGCGGATCGCCGGATCCGGATGTTCGGCGATCCTGCGGCGCATCCCGGAGGAGATCCGGTCCCTTCGAAGCATCGTCGCGGCGCCACCGCCGCCGTGCGTCAACAGGGCCTCGACCACGGCGTCCGCCAGCTGCCCGCGGCGCATCGACAGCCCGTGCCGACCGGCCGGGTGAGCGGCCAGCCGCACCAGGACGTCTTCGGGAGCGGCCGGGTTGCGCGCGAGCCCGGAGAGCTGTGGATGCCCGAGAGAGGTCATGCGGTCAACCTAGTCGGGCCATGGTCGACCCTGCGCGCGAGCCTTCCCGCGTTGGCCGATCGGGCGGGGGATGTGGAGGCGAGTTGGACTGGTCCCACCGATGGAAAGGCCCATGCCTCCCGGGAGTTGGAACGTCCGTCGACCCCAACTCCACACACGAGCCGACACCTCAGGACTCCCCCGCTCCCAGCACATACAGCCCCGGAAGGTTCACCACGATCGCCTCCTGCGTGCTGCGCGCGATCACCACCACGGCCTCCTCCGCCGGGTCCGGATTCTCCTCGCGGTGCGGCACGAACGGCGGGACGAAGATGTAGTCCCCCGGGGACGTGCGCAGACGGATCTCCTCCGGCTGTGGGCCCGCGTCGTCGAGGAAGACGAACTCCGGGTGCCCGCTCACCACGTAGATGGCGGTCTCGGATTCGCCGTGGTGATGGTCGGAGGACGCGGTCGAGGGGGCCACGTGGGTCTGGCCCATCCACAGCTTCTCGGAGCCGACCGTCCTGCCGCTCACCGCGGCGAACCTGCGCATGCCACCGCTCTGTGCGGTGTCGCCGTCGAGGGCGTCGGCGCGGACGTGGTGCAGGCGGGTGCGAAGGGGGGCCGCCGACTGCCCTGCGGCGTCGTGGAGATGGGGGTGGAAACCTTCGCCGGGGGTTGTCAACGGCTCGCTCATGGTTGGCGACGCTAGAGCCGCCCCGAAAAGGATGTCAAGAGGTGTCCATTGTGCTTCACCTGCGGCAATGTTCCCGCAATGTACGAGGGGGCGGATGAGTGGAAGGCGTGAGGGGAACCCTGGGAAGTCCTCGTGACGGGGCGCGCGTCGGGCATCATGTGCGCATGCATATTTCCGCGAAGGCGGACTACGCCACGCGGGCCCTGTTGGAGCTCGCCTGCGAACCTGCCCGTCCGCTCACGTGTGAGGCGATCGCCTCCTCGCAGCAGATCCCGTTCCGGTTCCTGAAGTCCGTGGTGGGCGAGTTGCGCAGAGCCGGTCTGGTGCGCAGCCAGCGCGGCTGCGAGGGCGGGTACTGGCTCGGCCGGCCCGCCGACGAGATCACGCTCCTGGACGTCGCGCGCGCCGTGGACGGCGAGTTGATCACCCTCCGCGGCGAACCGCTGGCCGGACTCGACTACCCCGGCCCCGCCTCCGGCCTGCCCGGGGTGTGGCGCCGGATCGAGGCCGAAGCCGCCGCCGTCCTGGGCGGCACGACCCTGGCCACGCTGCTGCCCGCGACCGAGGACGAGCACGCCCCGGGTGAGCGCCCCTCGGCCGAACGCGCTCCGGGCGAACACCTCACCCGCCGGGGAGCCGCATGACCATCGGCGTCGACGCGGGCCGACCGCTCCTGGAGATCGTCGAGTACACCGACCCCCTGTGTCCCTGGGCCTGGGGTTCCGAGCCCGTGTTCCGCCGCCTCCGCGCGGCGCTGACCGGCAATACCCGGGTCCACTGGCGCCGCGTCTACTGCATCCTCTTCGACCACGACGACGAACCCGCACCCGACCTGGCCGCGGAGACCGCCTGGTACGCGCGCTACGTCGAGGACATCAGCGCCCACACCCACGCACCGCGAGCACTCCGCCTGAGCCGCGTCGCCGCGAGTTCCTGGCCGGCCTCGCTGGTCGCCAAGGCCGCCGAGGCGCAGGGTCCACAGGTCGCCGATCGGGTGCTACGGCGGCTGCGGGAGAGCGTGTTCGTGCTCGGGGAACCCGCGGACACTCCCGAGTCGGCGCTGGCCGCCGTGTCGGGCGTACCCGGCCTCGATGCCGACCGGCTCGCGACCGACGCGGCGTCGCCCGACGTCCTGGCGAAGGTACGCGCCGACCATGCCGAGGCGCGCCGCCCCGTCGACGAGGTGCTGTCGGTGCACGGCTGCGATTCGCCTCATCCCGGCGCCGCCAAGGAGACCCCTGACGGCCAACACCGGTACGCGCTACCGACGTTGCTCGTGCGCACCGCCGGGCGCCACCGCGCCGTGCCCGGCTGGCGACCGTACGAGGAGTACGTCTCGGCCATCACCGAGCTCAGCCCCGGGCTGCTGCCCACGCCCACGACGCCGAACGCCGGGTCGCCACTCAGGCCCACGACGACGAACCCGGCGAAGGCGCCCGCACCCACAACACCCCACCCGACAACGGCACTCGAGCACTACCGCACCCTGACCGGACCGGAGCGCGCGCTGCTGACCGGCGACGGCCCCTGGCCCCCGCCCGGCGCCGTCCGCGTCGACACCGGCAACGGCCCTCTGTGGCTGCACCCGGACGAGGCCGCGGTGCACCCCGCCACCGCCGGCGTTCGTCGAATGGATGATGGGGTTGCCCCTCGGCCACATCACGGGCGTGCCGGGCCTGTCCCGCCCCGCCCAGCTCAAGGCGTTGGGTAACGGCGTCGTCCCCCAACAGGCCGCACACGCGC
>NZ_JBLTJC010000019.1:0-59998 GCF_048158785.1 Streptomyces colwelliae
TCGTAGCGCAGGGGGCGGGCGCGGTGGATGACGCTGGGCGACCGGGGCAGGAGCAGGAGCAGGAGCAGGTGAGGTCTACAACACCGGGGATGACCAGGTGAGTTGGCCAACATCAATGGCATGGCACGTCCTGTCCGGAGCCACCGGCCAAGGTGGTGCGCACCCGGGATGGAGCGCGGTGGGCGGCATGCGCACGGGCTGTGCGCATGATCGCCGCCGGTCGTGGTGTCTGACTCGGGTCAGCCGAGAGCCACGCCCGGGACGAAGGCTATGAGCCCGGAGAGGAAACTGCCGATTGCGGCCAGGGTGACGAGAGCGGCCTTTCCGTCCGAGAAGAGGCCGGAGCAGAACTCGCGTACTTGACGTCGGAGAATCAGCATCTTCAGCTTCTGCCAGCGATGTTGGCGGATATGGCAGCCCATGAGGAGACCGGTCGCGTTGTTCCGGCAGCCGTCCTCCCTTCCCCTGACAGGGGCCCCGCAGGTCACGGGTGCCTGGAAGAAGCACCAGATCAGCACCAGCGCCGACAGGGTCGCGACGATGACCGGTCCTGCGGCCCTGTTGATCCAGGCGGCGATCAGAAGGGCGGCGGCGATGACGCCCCACCACTGTCCCAGTCCGCCGAGTCGACCGATCCTTGCCCCCGAAGTCGCCATGCCTGTAATCGTGGCGAGAGGTTCGGTGAATCATGCCTGTGAGAGGTGGTTCGGCCGAAAGTGGGTCCCAGGAAGGCTGACGCACTGCGAAACCGGATCACCCGGACCGCATCGGACCCGACCGCGATGCCAGGAGCACGATGGTCGGCGTCACGACCGGTTTCGTGGGTTCGAGCCTCAGGAGTGCTCCTCCTCCGTGATCTACGACACCGGGGCGATGCCTGTCGGGCACGACGCCCCCAGTTCGTCGCGAACGGAGTACTCAGCTCATGATCGTCGACGTTGACCCCGTACACGAGACATGCGCACAATCTGCGGGCCCACGACGGCCGTTGGCGACCAGGGAGGCCCAGCATGTGTCGAGATCGCGGTCACCGCGAGACCATCTCTTCGATCGCGCGAAATCCCGCGGCGCCGGTCGACGTCCTGACCAGGCTGCTGTGCGAGGAAGCCGACGCGGCCTGGTCCGCGCTCGCCTGGCGCGCGCTGCCGGACGAGGTGGTCGACGCCATCGTCACGCACCCCGACCGCAGGATGCGCGCTCTGCTCACCGACAACCTCGCGGTACCGGCGGAGCAACGCGCCAGGCTAGTGGACGATCCCGATCCCCGCGTCCGCCTCGGTCTGGCCATGGGACCCAACTGGTTCCGCATCCCCACGCCGCCGCTGCCCCTTTCCGCTCAGCGGCGCCTGCTCGCCGATCCGGACCCGAAGGTCCGCAGCAACGCGGCCTTCTGCCGCGACACGGCTCCGAGCCTGATCGCCGAGCTGGCCGACCATCAGGACGCGGACCTTCGCCGGGCGGCCTGCCGCGAGTGGGCCTCGCTGTCCGAGGACACCCGGAGCCGTCTGCTCCACGACGCCGACGACAGAGTCCGCCGGGCGGCCATGATCAAGGCCTGCCGCGAAGACGCGGCCTGCACGGACCTTCTTCTCGACGCGGGAATCGACAGCCTCGACAGATGGAAGGTGATCAGCTCCGGCGCCATGAGCACAGCGACCGCCGAACGGCTCGCGGCAAGCACCGACGCGCAGGACCGGCGGGAGCTGGCGGCCAATCTCGACGTTCCCATCGACATCGTCCGAACGCTGGCGGACGACGACGCGCACGACGTACGGCTGGCCGTATCGGTACGCCCCGAACTGACGGAGCCGGAACGCACCGCCATCGACGTCACCATCCGCCCCTCCGACCGGCTCACTCCCGTCGAATGGGTTCGTCTCTGCGCCGATCCCGATGTCCTGCGCCAATGCGCCAAGTCGGCCAACACGCTGCTACGGCGCAGCGCCGCCTACAGCCCGCACCTGCCCGCCGACGCCGTCGACCTGCTCTCGAAGGACGACGACCACCCCGTACGACTCCTGTTGTGCGAGAACCAAACCACCGTCGATGGCGAGGTGGTGCTCCAGACGTACCTGGACTGCCAGGTCGTCACCAAGGGTGCCCTGCTGGGCCATCCGAACTTCCCGCGCGCGGGAAGCGGGCGACGCTTCGCCGACGACCCGGATCCGGAGAAGCGACGGCTGGCGGGGCTGGACCCGGAAGTGCCCGTCGACATTCTGGTCCGGTTGCTTGCCGACCCCCACGATCGTGTACGTGCCACGGCAGCCGGGCACCCCGCACTGCCGGTCGACCGCATCCTCGAAGCCTGCGGGAACCCGGTGACCTCCTACAACGCGCTCGGCAACCCGAGCCTTCCCGTGGAAGCCATGCACCGATACCTCGACGAAGCGGGCATCCCTCGCTGACGTGGACGGCGGGAGCCGTACGAACACCGCTCGCGCGGTGCGTGCCTGTCGACCGCGGAGGCTCGCGCTACGACTGGGCCCTTGCCCGCAGATTCCGTCGCCTTCGCGCAGGACAGGTCGACGCGCTGAACAAGGACTTCCGCGCCGACCGGCACAACCGGAAGGCGACAAGCCCCCCCGAATATCCGTTCGCTCCGAGTGCGCAGGCGTCCTACCCTCGGCCCATGTCCAGGCCTCTCGTAGCGATCCTCAGTGGCGCAGGTATCTCCACCGACTCCGGCATCCCCGACTACCGCGGCCCCAACGGCCTGTGGCGGCTCGACCCCGAGGCCGAGAAGCTCGTCACCTACGAGTACTACATGGGCGACCCGGAGATCCGGCGCCGGTCCTGGCAGATGCGGCGCAAGAACCAGGCCCTCCAGGCCGAGCCCAACGCCGCGCACCGGGCCGTCGTAGAGCTGGAGAAGTCCGGTGTGCCCGTGCGGGTCATCACGCAGAACATCGACGGGCTGCACCAGCTCGCCGGGCTGCCCGCCCGCAAGGTTCTCGAACTGCACGGCACAGCGCGGGAGTTCAAGTGCACCGGATGCCATGCGCGCGGGCCGATGGCGGACGCCCTCGCCCGCGTCGAGGCCGGGGAAGACGATCCCGCCTGTCTGGAGTGCGGCGGGATCCTGAAGTCCGCGACCGTCTTCTTCGGTGAGCGGCTCGACCCCGTCGTCCTCGGTGAGGCCGTCGCCATCACCAAGGCCTGCCAGGTGTTCATCGCCGTAGGGAGCAGCCTCCAGGTCCAGCCCGCCGCCGGGCTCGCCGGTGTCGCCGCCGATCACGGGGCCCGGCTGGTCATCGTCAACGCCGAGGCGACTCCGTACGACGAGCGTGCCGACGAGGTCATCCGCGAGCCGATCGGTTCCGCACTTCCCAAGCTGATATGTCGGCTGAGCTCGGCGGACGCCTCCTAGGCTCTGGCGCGGCTCACCTGCATCACGACCACGCCCGCTTCCTCCAACGCCGTCCAAGCCGCAGCGCCGGACGCCGCGTTGGTCACGACGACATCCAGGTCTTCCGGACCGCAGATCTTCACCATGCCGGTTCCGGGGAACTTGGTGTCGTCCACGAGAAGAGCCACCTTGTCGCTGGCGGCGATCATGGCACGCCTGGCCGGCACTTCGGCGACCGTGGTGTCCATGACCTGAGCACCCGCGCGGACGCCGCAGGCTCCCATGAAGAGCCAGTCGGCGTGCACCTGGCGAAGGTTGTCCTCCGCCATGAAGCCGTCCAGCATGCGCGACTCTCGTACGACCATGCCGCCGAGCAGCATGAGTTCGACGTTCTCGTCCTGGACGAGTTCCTCATACACCGCCAGGTTGTTGGTGATCACAGTGATCCGGCGCCCGTGCAACTGGCGGGCGAGCCGGTAGACGGTCGAGCCGGAGTCAAGGATGATCGACTGGCCGTCCTCGATCATCGCGGCTGCCCTGGCGGCTATGGCGTCTTTCGCGTCCACCTGGGCTTCGGCGGCCTCGGTGAACGGCGCGGGGTCCTCCTCGACGACCGCTCCGCCATGAACACGCGTGAGCAACCCGTCCTCTTCGAGCTTGAGGAGATCACGACGGACTGTCGCGGCACTGGCTTCCAGGCGACCGGCAAGATCCGTCACGGTGACAGTGCCGCCGGATCTCAACGCCTGAAGGATGAGTTGATGTCGTTGTTCAGCCAGCACGCGACAAAACACTACACGGCCCCGCCATGCAACTCCCGTGCCCTCAAAGCACTTTGAGTCGACCCAAGCAGGTCCCCGTACGAGAACGTGATGTGCGGGCAACCTGTACACGTTGCCCGCAGGCGACGGACCTCACACGAATCCCGCACGCTCGGGCGGAAGGTCTCGATCCCAGTCCGCAAAGAAGTGACGAGGTTTCGGCAAAGCCCCTCCCAATGGCATGATCGACTGGCTGTTCGAGACAACGAGCTGGAGGGGGAACGGAGTTGTCTTTCGAGGAGGAGTGGGCTCAGTTGAAGGCTGATGCCCTGGCGCGTCGGCCGACGGGCATGCAGATCGACCAGCTGCCTGCGGATGGTGGCGGCTCCGTGGCTCCGGCCGCAGGATCCCTGGTGGCCAAGACTGACTCGATCAACGGCAACGCGAACTTGCTGATTGAGATAGCGGGCTTCCTCCAGGAGGGCCGGCCGGACGCAGAACTCACCACCATGGCCCGGGAGCCCAGGGCCCACCAGGACGTGGCCACGCAGGTGGCCCGGTTCGCAGGGTTCGCGGATGACCAGTACCTGGACGCGGTCGCTCTCTTCGCGGCACTCTCCACTCGCCTGCGAACAGCAGGCAGCGACTTCGTGAAGATCGACGACGGCACAGCGCAGCATTTCCTCGACGACGTCTTGCGCTACGGCCAGTACGTCGCGCCGGAGGCACGATGAGCAGCGGAATCAGCCACCGCAAGGACGTCGAATATCTGGAGGGGTGCAACCCGCCCCTCATCGAGCGGAACGCAGCCGAGTTCAAGCGCCTGCACGACATGCTCGTGGCGGTCGATCCGTCCGCCGAGCGGGCCGAGAAGCACACCCAGTGGAAGAGCGAAGGCAGCCAGCACTACGAAGCCCGACTCACCGAGGCACGCAAACTGCTCACGCGGCTCGCCGAGGGCTACACCAAGGCCGCCAGCGCCCTGAGCGACTACGCGTTCGCACTGGAGGTCGCCAAGGCGCACTACTCCAACGGCAAGGCGAATGAGCAGAACCTCGCGAACCTGATCCACACCAAGGGCACGGCCATCACCCGCGAAGCCCAGGAGGCCGAGCCGATGCGCCAGTGGGAGGACATGCGGGCCACCACCGGCGTCATGGACTTCTTCGCCGAACTCACCATGGATGTCGACGACATCCGCGACGACGCGAACCGGCTGCACGACGCCGCAGGTGGCGACTTCCATCTGGCGAAGACCACCGAGCAAGAGGCACGAGAGCTCTGTGTCCACCAGCTCAAGCAGGCGTACGACCTGCTGCCGGACTTCCGCATGGGCTTCATCCAACGCGTCGATATCGTCTCGGCGATCGCTGACTTGCGGCGAGAGGCGGCCGAGGCGCGCACGAATCCGCTGACCCATCTGCCCGGCAGCGGCCCCAAGCAGGACTACTACCCCATGGCCGGGAACGACATCGTCTCGCCGACCCTCCGCGACATCCGCCTCCGGGTCGCCAACCTTCCTGGAGCAAAGGACAGTTACTGGGACCCGCCCGCCAACGGCCAGGAGCGCACCGACTGGATCGCGGCGAACAAGGACGTCATCAAGGCGGCGGCACAGAACTCGGGGCTCCCGCCGGACATGGTCGCCGGTATCGCCTGGCAGGAGATCGGCGGACAGCCCGGCATCCTGGACGACATCACCGACACGATCCGCGAACAGGCCGATTCCCCGCTCAGCCCGATCGCCCCCGAGAGCCTCCCGTGGCGTCTCGGCGGCGATCCCGACAACACCTCGATGGGGCCCATTGCCATCCAGGTGCGACGCGGCGCCGAGGTCCTCGGCTACGATCCCGACCACCTCACCGACCAGCAGCGCAGCATGGTGGAGGAGTCTCTCCAAGACCCTGCGCAGAACATCTTCATCGCCTCGGAGTACCTGGCCCAACTCAAAGCGGAGAGCGAGTTCGCCGGCGTACCGGCCGAGGAGATGACCCCGGCCCAGTACCAAGAACTCGCCGCGCGCTACAACGGCGGCCCGTACTGGCAGACCGACGACGCCCAGGCCTACGGGCGTGGCTTCACGAACAACCTGGCCGACGCAAGGAACGCACTGCGCTGATGACCCAACCCGCTCTGCCGAACGACGACCGCGGCTGCCTCCGCCTGGTCCTCGCGGTACCACTGACCCTGCTCACCCTCGTCGCCGCGTATTTCTGCTGGACGGCGCTGACCATCCGTCCATCGGGCTCATGGGACGACGATGCGTACGCCGGCATCGTTCTCTCCTGCGTCCTCACCATCGGTGCTGCCGGTGCTACGGCGGTGCTGTGGGTACTGCCACCGGTGCGACGGATCATGGGATGGTGGTGGGTCGGCCCGGCCGCGTTGTTGGGTGTGATCGCAGTGATCCGATGGGTGACGGGCGGTTAGGCCCCGAGTGCTCCGAACGCTCCTTTGTGCTAGATCCATCGATGCCTTGGGAGCAGAGGTTCCCCTGTCCTGTTCAATGATCAAACTCAGAAGGTCACCGGATGCCATGCGCGCGGGCCGATGGCGGACGCCCTCGCCCGCGTCGAGGCCGGGGAAGACGATCCCGCCTGTCTGGAGTGCGGCGGGATCCTGAAGTCCGCGACCGTCTTCTTCGGTGAGCGGCTCGACCCCGTCGTCCTCGGTGAGGCCGTCGCCATCACCAAGGCCTGCCAGGTGTTCATCGCCGTAGGGAGCAGCCTCCAGGTCCAGCCCGCCGCCGGGCTCGCCGGTGTCGCCGCCGATCACGGGGCCCGGCTGGTCATCGTCAACGCCGAGGCGACTCCGTACGACGACCGTGCCGACGAGGTCGTACGGGAGCCGATCGGGACGGCGTTGCCGCGACTGGTGGACGGGCTCAGCGGGTGACCCGGAGTTTGGACTGGCCGTGCGGGAGTTGTTCCCAGTCCTCCATGAAGTGGGCTTTCAGGCCGTGTTGGGCGGCCAGCGCGACGAGGGTCTCGGTGCGGTAGTAGAAGTCCTCGCGCAGGACGTGGTGTTCCTCGCCCTCCGTGCGGTCGAAGGTGAAGTCGAACCAGCCGCCCGGCGCCAGGACGCGGCCGACGTTGGCCAGGCACTCCTCGATGACCGGGAGCGGTGAGTGCGAGAACACGCTGTGCGCGTGGACGACGTCGAAGTGCGCGTCGGGCAGGAAGCGCAGGGTCAGGTCGTGTACGGGGGTGAGGGTGGGGAGGCGCTTCTGGAGGCCCATGTCGACGATCGTGTCCTGCGCGGCGGCCAGGATGTCGGGCGAGATGTCGATGCCGTAGTAGTGCCCGGGGTCGAGGTGGCGGATGAAGCGCCAGCCGCCACGCAGGTTTCCGCAGCCGATCTCCAGCATGCGGTGCTCGGGGCGCAGACCGTGGCCGAGGAGGTAGTCGAACTGCATCGCGCCCAGGGCCAGCCAGCGTTCGCGGCTCGCGCTGCCGACCGCCGCGTCCGGATCGGCCCGGGTGTCGGAGCGCATCACGGCGCGGTAGTAGGAGACGTGGTCCGGGTGGCGGTGGCGCAGCCAGGCGTCCCGGGTGGCCCGGGCCAGGTGGCGGGGCACGCGGCCGGGGTGGCGCAGGGCGTAGGCGATGCGGTGGCCGAGGGCGGCGCGGTTGGCGGTGAGGTTCTTGGTGGGCACGGATCGTCGCCTTTCCGAATTCCGGGGTGGGTGGCGGGTGTTGATGCCAGCCTCGGTGCGGGGGCCGGGTGTCCGGCTCGGTCAAGGGGCGGTGATCCGGGCGCGGTTCGAGTGATCCGGATGTCAGCCGATCGGTTGATGCGCCGTCCCGTCCGTCGCGTTAGACACGGAGGATGGAACACACGGCACAACGGCGGACGCGACACAAGGAACGAGGAAGGACAGGACACGAGGAACGGCGGAGTACGGGGCCCGCGGAACAGCGGAGGCCGGGGCACATCGATCCGGACGAACGCCTGTTGCCCGCGGTGGTGCACGCCGCGTTCTTCCTGCTGCTCGGCTCCTCGTTCGTGCGCTTCCTGACCCGCGACCAGGGCGGGGCGCGCACCGGCTGGGTGGTGGCGCTGTACGCGGTCTTCTGTCTGCTGTACGTCCTCGGGCAGTTCCTGGCCCCGGCGCCCCGCCCGGGTTCCGCGCCCACCCCGCGTCATCTGGCCTGGCTGGGTTCGGTGTCCGTCGTCTGGACCGTGCTGCTCGCCCTCGCGCCGAGTGCCACCTGGTGCGCGATGCCCCTGCTGTTCGCCGGCCTGTACGCGCTGCCCCCGCGGTTCGCGGTGCCGCTGGCCGCCGTACTCACCGCGCTCGTCGTCGCCTCCGAGATACGGGTGGCGGACGGCACGCTCAACCCCAACATGGTCGTCGCCCCGCCGGCCCTCGCGGCGGTCGCCACCGCCGTACTGGTGCAGTTGCAGCGGCAGGCGGCCCGGCAGCGCGTCCTGATCGACGACCTGGTCCGCACCCGCCGCGACCTCGCCGCGACCGAGCGGCGGGCCGGTGTCCTGGCGGAACGGCAGCGGCTGGCCGCGGAGATCCACGACACCGTCGCGCAGGGCCTGTCCAGCCAGCAGATGTTGTTGCAGGCCGCCGAGCGTGTGTGGCGGACGGATCCGGAGGCGGCCCACGGGCATGTGCTCGAGGCCGCCGCGATCACCTCCCGCGGCCTCGCCGAGGCGCGCCGGTTCGTCCACGACCTGGCACCGGCCGACCTCGTCGACCACTCCCTGCCGGCCGCGCTGGGTGCGCTCGCCGAGCGGGAGAGCGGTCCGGGCCTGACGGTGGAGTTCCGGCTCGACGGCGATCCGGGCCCACTGCCCGAGCGGGCCGCGGCGGCGCTGTTGCGCATCGCCCAGGGCGCGTTGGCCAACGTGCGCGAGCACGCGGCCGCCACCCGGGCCGCGTTGACCCTGACCTGCCTGGACGACCAGATCTCCCTCGACGTCGCCGACAACGGCCGTGGTTTCGACGGCAGTTCTCCCCCGGTGTCCGCGCCCGGCCGGGTGCGCGGCCACGGGCTGCCCGCGATGCGGATCCGGGCACAGCAGTCGGGTGGCACGCTGAGCGTGGAGTCGGCCCCCGGCGAGGGCACGGTCGTAACGGTCGCCGTACCTGTCGTCCCTGGCGACCATGTCGACCCCGGCGTCCGTGATTCCCGTGAGGAGCCCGTCCTGTGAGCACACCCGTACCCGTACGTCTGCTGCTGTGCGACGACCACGCCGTCGTACGGGCCGGACTGCGCGCGCTGCTGTCCAGCGCCGACGGCATCGAGGTGGTCGGTGAGGCGGGCAGCGGCGAGGAGGCCATCGCCATGGCCGCCCGCGTCCGTCCCGACGTGGTGCTGATGGACCTCCAACTCGGCGACGGCATGGACGGCGTGACGGCCACCAGGAAACTGACCGCCGGTGCGGGCCCGCGTGTCCTCGTCCTCACCATGTTCGACACCGACGCCGACATCACCCGCGCCGTCGAGGCGGGCGCCACGGGCTACCTCCTCAAGGCCGAACGCCCCGAGGAACTGTTCACCGCGATCCACAGCGCCGCATCCGGTCGTACGGCGCTCTCGGCACCGGTGGCCGACCGCCTCATGGCGCGGATGCGCAGCCCGCACCCCACCCTGTCCGAGCGCGAGCGCGAGATCCTCGGCCAGCTGGCCCGCGGCCTGGGCAACCGGGAGATCGCCCGAGCCCTCTTCATCAGCGAGGCGACGGTCAAGACCCATCTCGGGCGGATCTACGGCAAGTTGGGGGTGGAGACGCGGTCCGGTGCGGTGGCCGTCGCCAAGGAGCGGCGGTTGCTGTCATGACACCCCCCGGCACCGGAATCGCCGAAGGCACTAGAAAAGCGCCGCCCCGCTCTCGAAGTCCAGCAGCCGCTGCTTGCGGTCGAGGCCGCCGCCGTAGCCCGTGAGGCTGCCGTTCGCGCCGACGACGCGGTGGCAGGGGACGATGATCCCGACGGGGTTCTTGCCGTTGGCGAGGCCCACCGCGCGGGAGGCGCCCGGGTTGCCGAGGGCGTCGGCGAGGTCGCCGTAGGAGCGGGTCTCGCCGTAGGGGATGCGGCGGAGCTGGTCCCAGACAGTTTGCTGGAACGGGGTGCCGTGCAGGCGGAGTTGGAGGGTGAACTCCTTCAACTCGCCCGTGAAGTACGCCTGTAGTTGGGCGGTCGCCTCGGCGAAGGGGGTGTCGTCGGGGGTGCCGAAGTTCTCCTCCGGGGGGCGGTGGCGCTGGTCGGCCATGTAGAGGCCACAGAGGGCGCCGTCCTCGTCGGCGACGAGGGTGAGCGGGCCGTACGAGCTGTCGATCACCGTGTGGTGCTTCATGGCGGCTGCAATCCCCTTACACGGGCAGGAAGTTGATCGGGTGGCTGTCCGTCGCCCATAGGTACTGGACCGCGTACGCCCGCCAGGGTCGCCAGGCCGCCGCGCGTGCGGTGAGGGCGGCCGGGGTCGACGGGAGGCCCAACTCCTGGGCGGCGCGGCGGATTCCGAGGTCGGTGGGGAGGAAGGCGTCGGGGTCGCCGAGGGCGCGCATGGCGATGACGTCGGCCGTCCAGGGGCCGAAGCCGGGGAGGGAGAGGAGTTGGGCGCGGGTTTCCGCCCAGTCGCTCTCCACTCCCAAGTGGAGCGTGCCGTCGGCCAGTTGACCCACCAGGGTGGTGAACGTCGTACGGCGGGTGCGGGGCATCGCCAGTGATTCCGGGTCCACCGCCGCCAGCGCCTCGGGGGACGGGAAGAGGTGGGTCAGGCCGCCCTCGGGGTCGTCGACCGGTTCGCCGTGCGCGGTGACCAGGCGGGCGGCGTGGGTGCGGGCCGCCGCCGTGGAGACCTGTTGGCCGAGGACGGCCCGTACGGCGAACTCCGCCTCGTCGACCGTGCGCGGCACGCGTCGGCCCGGCGCCTTGTCCACCAGCGGCGCCAGGACCGGATCCGTACGCAACTGGTCGTCCACCGCGACCGGATCGGCGTCCAGGTCGAGCATGCGGCGGCAGCGGCTGATGGCCACCGGCAGGTCGCGCAGGTCGCTGAGGGTGAGGCGGCAGGCGATGTGGTCGGACTTGGGAGTCAGGGACGCGATGCCGTGGCCGTAGGCGAGGCGGAGGGTCCGGCGGTACGCGCCGGCTCGCCACTCCTCCACGCCCGGTACGGCGGTCGCCGCCAGGTGGCCGAAGAGGTTGTCGGGGTTGAGGGGGGCGCGGAACGGCAGGCGGAGCGTGAGCGTGCCGGGGGTCAACACCGTCGTCTTCGGGCGCCTGTTGCGCAACTCGCTCGGGGAGAGGGCGAAGACGTCGCGCACGGTGTCGTTGAAGGTGCGGATCGAGGAGAAGCCGGCGGCGAAGGCGATCTCCGCCATCGGGAGCGCGGTCGTCTCGATCAACAGCCGTGCCGTCTGGGCGCGTTGGGCGCGGGCCAGCGCGAGGGGGCCGGCGCCGAGTTCGGCGAGGAGCTGGCGTTCGATCTGCCGGGTGCTGTAGCCGAGGCGGGCGGCGAGGCCGGGGACGCCCTCGCGGTCCACGGTTCCGTCGGCGATCAGGCGCATCGCGCGGGCCACGAGGTCGGCCCGCTGGTTCCACTCCGGGGAGCCGGGGCTGGTGTCCGGGCGGCAGCGCTTGCAGGCCCGGAAACCCGCCTGCTGGCAGGCCGCCGCGCTCGGGTAGAACGTCATGTTCTCCGGCTTGGGCGGGACGACCGGGCAGCTGGGCCGGCAGTAGATGCGGGTGGTCAGGACGGCCGTGAAGAACCAGCCGTCGAAGCGCGCGTCCTTGGACTGGACCGCGCGCACACAGCGCTCCGTGTCGGTGTGCATCCCGTTCTGCATACGTCCAGCATCCGGTACGGGGCGGGCCGGGGCTGGCGGGAATCCGACGTCGACCTCGCATGGCCTGGTCCCCTCCCAGGTCACCGCGCTTCCGCGGGAGGCGCAGGGGGGACGAGCAGGGTTACGCGTTTGTGGTGTGACCCCCGGCTTTGTAGCGTCGACCTCCGTGACCCCTCCCGCACCTGCGCACAGCGCCGATTCCCTCCCGGCCCGTCTCGACGCGGCCCGGAGCGACTACGAAGTCCTCCTCACGAAGAAGCTGTCGCTCGACCTGACCCGCGGCAAGCCCTCCGCCCGCCAGCTCGACCTGGCCGCCGGGCTGCTCTCGCTGCCCGCCGACCGCTACACCTCCGCCGACGGCACGGACTGCCGCAACTACGGTGGCGCGGACGGGCTGTTGGAGCTCCGGCAGATCTTCGCCGGGTTCCTCCAGGTGCCGGCCGGGCAGCTGCTCGCCGTGGGCAACTCCAGCCTGGAGCTGATGCACGACTGCCTCGTGCACGCGCTGCTCGGCACGCTCCCCGGGGCCGCGCGCCGCTGGGCGGACGAGGAGCGGGTCGCGTTCCTGTGCCCGGTCCCCGGGTACGACCGGCACTTCGCGCTGTGCGAGCGCTTCGGCATCGAGATGATCCCGGTGCCGATGACCGCCGAGGGCCCCGACATGGACGTGGTGGAGCGGCTGGTCGCCGAGGACCCGGCCGTGAAGGGCATCTGGTGCGTGCCCAAGTACAGCAATCCGGACGGGACTTGCTACAGCGACGAGACCGTACGGCGACTCGCCGCCATGCCGACGGCCGCGCCCGACTTCCGGATCTTCTGGGACAACGCCTACGCCGTGCACCACCTCACCGACGAGGAGGTGGAGATCGCCGACCTGCTGGGCGCCTGTGCCGACAGCGGGCACCCGGACCGGGCCTTCGTCTTCGGGTCCACCTCGAAGATCACCCTGGCCGGTGCGGGCGTGGCGTTCTTCGGCTCGTCCCCGGCCAACGTGGCCTGGCTGCGCGGTTACAGCGCCAAGCGCTCCATCGGCCCGGACAAGATCAACCAGCTGCGGCACGCGATGTTCCTGCGCGACGCCGACGGGGTGCGCGATCACATGCGCAAGCACCGTGAGCTGCTGCGGCCGAAGTTCGACACCGTGCTGCGCATCCTCGGCGAGCGGCTCGGCGGCACCGGTCTCGCCGACTGGTCCACGCCCAAGGGCGGCTACTTCATCACCCTCGACGTGCCCGACGGGTGCGCCCGCGAGGTGGTGCGCCGCGCGGCGGACGCCGGGCTCGCCCTGACTCCGGCGGGCGCCACCCATCCGTACCGCGACGACCCGAGGGACCGGACGATCCGGATCGCCCCCTCCTTCCCGGACCTCTCCGAGATCGAGGAGATCATCGAAGGGGTGGCCACCTGCGTACGGCTGGTGGGCTACGAAAAGCTGGTGGCTGAGGCGAGTTGACCCGACGGAGGATTCTTGGGTCAGGTCCGGACCGGACGGGTCAGGACCTGACCGCAGGCGTTCTACGGCCGGGGCAGGACGGCCAAGGCGGTTTCGGCGATCGAGCGCAGCGAGTCGGGGCTGCTTCCGCCCTTGCCCAGCGCCTCGATCCCGCGCAGCACAGCCAGTAGGAGTCCGGCCAGTCGAGCGGGGTCCTCGTCCTGCTTGATGTCGCCCGCCCGCTGGGCTCCCGCGACGCAGGAAGTGAGCAGTTCCTCGATGGCGGCGAAGGTCCGGCGGGCCGTCGCCTCGACGGCCGGATCCTGCCCGGAGAGCTCGGCGGTGCCCTTGGCGAGCAGGCAGCCTCGCCGGCAGACGTCCGAAGCGGTGGCGTCCGCCACCGCCAGTACATGCGCGCGCAGCCGTTCAAGGGCACCGGCGTCCGGGCCGTCGAGCGCGCGGCGTACGGCGTCGACCAGTTCGGCGCAGTGGTCGTCGAAGGTGCGCAGGAACAGTTGGCGCTTGTCGCCGAAGGCGCCGTAGAGGCTGCCCTTGCCCAGCCCGGTGGCCGCGGCGATGTCGTCCACTCTCGCGGCTGCGTAACCGATGGACCAGAACTGGTCCCTGGCGGCGCGCAGCACCTCGCCTTCGTCGAAGCTCCGGGGTCTTGCCATGGCTCCACGATATCCATTCTTGACCGCCTCGTCCAGAACGGGCTACGTTCTGGACGAGGCGGTCAAGAACGAGTGGCCGCCCGCCACGTCGCGCCACAGCCACGAGCAGCGTGCACGACACAGTGATCTCGAAAGGATGGGTGCCATGCGCCCCATGGACGGAAAGACAGCCCTGGTCACCGGTGCCTCCAGCGGTATCGGTCGGGCGATCGCACAGCGCTTCGCGGATGACGGCGCCCGCGTCTACCTGACCGGCCGGCGCAAGGACGAACTCAAAGCCGCGGCCGAGGAGATCGGCCCCGACGCGGTCGCCGTACCGTGCGACGTCTCGCGGGCGGCCGACCTCGACCGGGTCATGGACGTCGTCCGCGGCGACGGACGGCGGCTCGACGCCGTCGTGGCCAACGCCGGCCTGGGCGACGGGGCTCTGCTCACGGACGTGACGGAGGAACAGTTCGACTACGTCTTCGGTGTGAACACCAAGGGCAGCCTGCTGACCGTGCAGAAGTCGCTGCCTCTGCTCGCCCGGCCCGCGTCGGTGATCCTTCTCGGGTCCACCACCATCCACCAAGGCGTCGACAGGATGGGCGTCTACGCCGCGTCCAAGGCGGCCGTACGCAGCCTTGGCCGGACCTGGGCCGCGGAACTCGCCCCACGCGGCGTGCGCGTCAACGTCATCACGCCCGGCCCCATCGCCACACCCGCGATCGAAGGCCTCGCCGAAAAGTTCGGCCGGAGCACCGAGGATCTCCACAGCGCGCTGGCCTCGCAGCTACCGCTGCAACGCATGGGCCGCCCCGAGGAGGTCGCGGCGCTGGCCGCTTTCCTTGCCGGACCTGAGAGTTCGTTCATCACCGGTGCCGAGCACTTCGTCGACGGCGGGCAGCTCCAGGTCTGACCGAACGTCTGATATCCACGCACACCGGCCTCCCTCCCGATGTGCGGTACCTCACGCCCCGGTTACAAATCGCTCAACCTCTGGTTGCGAAGCGGTGCACAGTCCACGATGGGCACATGACCCTGGCCGAGCGAGCCATGCAGCGACTGGAAGGCTGGCGCGACCTCAGCGCGGTCCCGGCCAGTTGCGGCACGGGGCGGGCGCTGCGGTCCGCCCACAGCGAGATCGTGCACTTCCACTCCGACCACGATGTGGACCTGCATCTCACGGTCGGGGCCATCCTCCGGTTCCACCACGATCTCAGCGAGTCGACCGCGATCCGGATCATCCCGGGCTCCCGCTGGGTGACCGTCCACCTGGACTGCGAGACGGACGTCGACCTACTGCTGAGCCTGGTCAGCGTCGCCCTCAAGGCACACGCGGGCGGGCCCCCGTCCGGGAGCCCGCCCGCGACCGGCTGCAACTTCCACCGGGTGACCCTCGTGCCACGCGACGGCGACTAGGACCCGATCCCGGCCCTGGTCTCAGAACACCGCCGCCGTGTCGTCCTCGCCCTCCTCCAGCAGGTTCGCCGCCGCGCCGACGATGCGCGGATCGGGGCTGCCGACTACCTCCTCGTCCTTGTCGGCGTAGTCGAAGCGGGCCAGCACGCTGCGCATGGCCTCGACCCGGGCCCGCTTCTTGTCGTTGCTCTTCACCACGGTCCAGGGCGCGTGCTCGGTGTCGGTCTCCCGGAACATCGCGACCTTGGCGGCGGTGTAGTCGTCCCAGCGGTCCAGCGAGGCCAGATCCATCGGGCTGAGCTTCCACTGCCGTACGGGATCCACCTGGCGGATTGTGAAACGGGTGCGCTGTTCACCCTGTGAGACGGAGAACCAGAACTTGATCAGGTCGATGCCGTCGTCCGCCAGCATCCGCTCGAACAGCGGGGCCTGGCGCATGAAACGGCGGTACTCGTCGTCCGAGCAGAACCCCATCACGCGCTCCACGCCCGCCCGGTTGTACCAGGACCGGTCGAACAGCACGATCTCGCCGGCGGTCGGCAGATGCTGGACGTAGCGCTGGAAGTACCACTGCCCGCTCTCGCGCTCGCTCGGCTTCTCCAGGGCCACCACGCGGGCGCCGCGCGGATTCAGGTGCTCGGTGAACCGCTTGATCGTGCCGCCCTTGCCGGCCGCGTCACGCCCCTCGCAGACGATGACGAGCCGGCGTCCGGTCTCCTTGATCCAGCGTTGCAGTTTCAGCAGTTCTATCTGCTGGAGCCGCTTGTGCCAGTCGTACTCCTTGCGCTCCATGCGCTGTTCGTACGGGTAGTTCTCCCGCCAGGTGTCCACCGTGCTGCCGTCGGGCCGCACCAGTACCGGGTCGTCGGCGTCGGTGTAGTCGACCCGCAGCCCGGTCAGCAGTTCGGTCATCCCGGCCTCCTCTCAAGGGGGTTCAGTTGCTCAGAGGTGATCGGTGGTGATCCGTCGCGCTCAGTGGAACTGCGGCACGATCAGATAGATGCCGTATGCCACGACAGCCGCACAGGCGAGAAAGCACAACCCCGCCTGCGTCAAACCGAGGGCGTGCGTGCCGCCGTCCACCTCGCGGGCGGCCTCGACCCGGGCGAGGCCGAGGATGCCCAGCGCGAAGACGACGACCACGCCGACGGTCACGCCGACACTCACCGCGAAGACCTCGCCGAGCGAGTTCCAGTCCACACTCATTGCTCAACTCCCTTGGCTCAGGCGGCCGTACGGACGTCTGCGGACGCCTCGCTGCGGATGGTGACCTCGTGGGTCTCGTTCACGTTGTCCGCGTGCACGGGGTTGCGGCGCGAGGCGATCACGATGAACAGGGCCACGGCGGCGGCGATCAGCGCGATCAGGGCCGTACCGAGGTTGCCGCCGTGCTTGACGACGGTCGCGGAGAGGCCGCCGACCAGAGCGGCGGCCGGCAGGGTGACCAGCCAGGCGATGACCATGCGGCCGGCCGTGCCCCAGCGCACCTCGGCCAGGCGTCGGCCGAGACCCGCGCCCAGGATGCCGCCGGAGCAGACCTGGGTGGTGGAGAGCGCGAAGCCCAGGTGGGCGGAGGTGAGGATGACGGTCGTGGAGGCGGCCTCGGCCGCGAAGCCCTGCGGGGACTGGATGTCGGTGAGGCCCTTGCCCATCGTGCGGATGATGCGCCATCCGCCGATGTAGGTGCCCAGGCCGATCGCGAGTCCCGCCGCGGTGATGACCCACACCGGCGGACCGGCGTCGTGGCCGAGCGCGCCCACCGAGATCAGGGTCAGGGTGATGACGCCCATCGTCTTCTGGGCGTCGTTCGTGCCGTGTGCGAGGGAGACCAGGGAGGCCGAGGCGATCTGGCCGAGCCGGAAGCCCTTGGTGACCGAGTCCTTGCGGGCCCGGGCGGTGATCTTGTAGGCGAGGTAGGTGGCGAGGAGAGCGGCGATCCCGGCCACCAGCGGGGAGGCCACCGCGGGGATCAGGATCTTCTCGACAACCTTGTCGAAGTGGACGCCGTTGGAGCCCGCGCCGACCCAGACGGCGCCGATCAGGCCGCCGAACAGGGCGTGCGAGGAACTGGACGGCAGTCCCAGCAACCAGGTCAGGAGGTTCCAGAGGATCGCCCCGACGAGCCCCGCGAAGATCATCCCTGGCGAGACCAGGGTGTCGTCGACGATGCCGCCGGAGATCGTCTTGGCGACCTCCGTGGACAGGAAGGCGCCGACGAGGTTGAGGGCCCCACTGATCAGGACCGCCGTTTTGGGCTTCAGCGCCCCGGTGGCGATGGACGTCGCCATCGCGTTGGCGGTGTCGTGGAATCCGTTGGTGAAGTCGAAGGCCAAGGCCGTGACGATGACGACCGCCACGAGGAACGTGATGTGGTCCATCGTTCGATGGAAGCAATCGAAGGCGTACATTCGGCCAACCGGAGGCCAAATCGCGGCATGGCCCGTGCAACGCCGCCGTGCACACGCCCCTCTCCGCCCCTCGCGCACCCCTTCCTCCACCGCACGCACACACTTCCTTCTTTTTATGGCATGGCCCGGTCAAATCTGCGAAGCTTCCCCCGCGATCACGCAACAGCTACGCGCGTTCCCACGGCCGCCCACCGGAACACCCAGTCCGGCCCGGCGACCACCGAGCAGGCCGGAATCCCGGCCGCCGTAAAAGGAGTTCCGTGTGAGATCGACCCCCCACAAGGCTCTCGCAGCCGGCGTCTTCGCCGTCGCCGCGGTGGCCGCGCTTTCGCTCCCCGTCACCCCAGCCGCCGCCGCGCCGGCGGCCGCCCCGCTCGCCGCCGCCTGCGCCCCGGCGCAGGTGGTCACCAACGGCGGCTTCGAGAGCGGCACTTCGTCCTGGACCCAGTCCTCGACCACCGTGATCACCAGCCGCACCGGCCAGACCGCCCACGCCGGCAGCAGCTTCGCCTGGCTGGACGGCACCGGCGGCACGCACACCGACAGCCTGAGCCAGAGCGTCACGATCCCGTCGGGCTGCGCCAGTGCCACGCTCACCTTCTGGCTGCACATCGACACCGCCGAGACGACCTCGTCCACCGCGTACGACAAGCTCACGGCGAAGATCGGCAGCACGACGCTGGCGACGTACTCGAACCTGAACAAGGCCACCGGGTACGTCCAGAAGTCGTTCGACGTGTCGTCGTTCGCGGGCCAGACCGTGAGCCTCGCCTTCAGCGGCGTCGAGGACTCCAGCCTCCAGACGAGCTTCGTCCTGGACGACATCGCCCTCAACACCTCGGGCGACACCGCTCCGCCGGCCGACTCGACCCGTACGCCGGCCGCCCCGGCGTACACCGTGAGCCTGAGCAGCAACACCGCCGGCACGGTCTGGACCGGCCACGAGAGCACGACCTTCACCAACGCCTCGGCGACCCCGCTCACCGAGGTGTACCTGCGGCTGTGGGACAACTACCACGGCACCTGCTCGGCGATGCCGATCGCGGTCAGCAACGTCACCGGCGGTACGGCGGGCGCCCTCTCGGTCGGCTGCACGGCCCTCCAGATCGCGCTCCCGACCCCGCTCGCGCAGGGTCAATCGACCACGATCGGCTTCGACTTGGGGATCACCGTCCCCAGCGGCGCCGACCGGTTCGGCTACGACGGCGCGTTCAGCATGATCGGCAACGCGCTGCCGGTCCTCGCGATCAAGGACGGCTCGGGCTGGCACCTGGACCCGTACACGAACAACGGCGAGTCCTTCTACTCCCTGGCCGCCGACTTCAAGGTGACCCTGGACCACCCGACCACCCTGCTGGTCCCGGCCACCGGCGCCTCGGTCGACACCCCCGGCACCAGCGGCCGTACGGTGACCACGGCCACGGCGTCCAAGGTCCGTGACTTCGCGTGGGCGGCGGGCCCGTTCACCAAGATCTCGGGTACGTCGACGGCGGGCACCCCGATCAACATCTACTCGGTCACCGGCATCAGTTCGGCCAACGCCCAGTCGATGCTCACCACCGCCAAGTCGGCGGTCGACGCCCACGCGGGACGCTTCGGCGCCTACCCGTACGGCGAGTTGGACGCCGTCATCGACAACAACTTCTGGTTCGGCGGCATGGAGTACCCCGGCTTCGTCCTCGACCTGGTCAGCACCACGGCCCTCACCCATGAGATCGGCCACCAGTGGTTCTACGGCATCGTCGGCGACGACGAGTACAACAGCCCCTGGCTGGACGAGTCGTTCACCGACTACGCCACCGACCTGGCCCAGGGCCTGACCGGCACCAACTGCTGGAACAACGTCTCCTGGGCCTCCACGGCGGAGAACATCACCAACTCGATGGCCTACTGGGACACCCACTCGTCCCGCTACTCCACCGTCGTCTACGGCTACGGCAAGTGCGCCCTGCACGACCTGCGCCGCACCCTCGGTGACACCGCGATGACCAAACTCCTGAAGGACTACGCCACTTCGCACTGGTACGGCGTCTCGACCACCGCCGAGTTCAAGGCGGCGGCGCAGGCCGCGACGACCACGGACCTGACGTCGTTCTGGACGACGCACCGCATCATCGGCTGACGGAAGGGGAGTTGGCGGTGCGGTCGGGGATCGCACCGCCAACTCCCCTTGTGGTCACACCCGTCGCGTAGGCGCCGCCGCGGTCGGCGGTACGACGATCCCGCCGGCCTCGGTCCGCCAGGCGTCGGCGAGTTCGGCGGGGAAACGCCGGCCGCTGCGGGTGAGGACGACACCGGGGGCGAGTTCGACCTCGTCGCCGGGGCGGAACGACCGGTCGCTCTCCGGCGGCAGCGTCTCCCACGGTCCGGGCACGCCCCTGCGGCCGGCCCCGCGCATCCGTGTCCCGTACGTGCTGACGTCACGGACCAGGACCGTCCCGCCGCGCGCGGAGACCGCCACATGCCGGCGGCTGACCTGCGCGGCGACCTCCGGCGACAGCAGACTGTGCAGGGCGATGCCCGCCGGTCCCGGCAGCCGGCCGACGTATGCCTCGGAACCCTCGTCGAGGGTGTAACGGGCCACGCAGACGCGGTCGATGACGACCTTGAGCTGGGCGGCGGCAAGCCTCGGCCCCTCGTCGGTCAGCGGGATGCCGTGCAGTTCGCAGGTGGGGACGGAGCGCCGCATGCGGGGCAGCAGGACGCGGTCGCCCCGGTGGACGTCGTAGAGCGTGCAACGGGGTTCCGGGCAGCGCCAGTTGCGCATGATGACCTGGGTCAGCGGGGTGCGGGCCGGACCGAGCAGGCCCTGCTTCTTGAGGGCCGCGAGTTCCATGCGGTAGGAGATCTCGGCCTCCGTGCGCACGCCCATGTCCATGGGCACGAGGGCGACGGATCCGTCGGGGCGGGGTTCGGGTCTGAGGAACTGCCAGGTGTTCCCCTGGATCCACGGGTGTTCGACGCGATGGTCGACGTACTGGTCGCCGGTGACGACCCGGGTGCCGGTCATCCGCGCCAGATCCAGGATCCGCTCGTCGGCGTCGTCGACCTCCTCGACCAGCCCGTCGGCGACCCATCGGCGCAGCCTGCGGACCTCGGCCGGATCGCCGAACTCCCGGTGCCCGCCCAGCAGACTGGTGTCGGCGACCAGGTAGACGGAGACGTCCGGGTCCCCGGTCAGATCCGTCAACGCCCTCAGAACAAGCGCCAGTCGGTGCAGCGAGCGCGGTCCCCGGGGGCCGATGTCGGTCTGGCGTACGACGTTGGAGAGTTCCAGCAGATAGTCGGCGCCCTCCGCCGAAGGGGCCAGATGATGTTCCATGCGCACGCCTCACAGTCCGACGGAACCTGCCAACTGCCTTGATTCTCCTCGATCTTCGCCCATTTTCCTTGATCCCCTCGAATACTTCCGATGACCGGCTTGCGCCGGTACGATCACACGCCTGGCGAGGGGGGCTGTACATCTTGAACAGTGCTGAAAACGGTGGCCACTTGAGACCTCTGGGCCCCGACGACCCACGGGACGTGGCCGGTTACCGGCTGCTCGCCCGCATCGGCGAGGGCGGCATGGGTTCCGTCTACCTGTCGCGCACGCGCGGCAACCAGCCGGTCGCCCTCAAGGTGATCCGCCGGGAGTACGCCCAGGACGAGGAGTTCCGCCGCCGCTTCGAGCAGGAGGCGACCTCCGCCCGCCGGGTGCAGGGCTACCACATCGTCCCGGTCGTCGACCACGACACCACCGGGCCACAGCCCTGGCTCGCCACCGTCTACGTCCCCGGCCTCGCCCTGGACCGGGTCCTCACCCTGCACGGGACGCTCCCGCTGCCCACGGTGCTCCAGTTGACGGGCTGCGCGGCGGAGGCGCTGCACGCCGTGCACAAGGCCGGCGTGATCCACCGGGACATGAAGCCGAGCAACATCCTCATCGGCTCCGACGGCCCCTGGATCATCGACTTCGGCATCGCGCGGGCCGCCGACGCCACCCAGCTCACGCGCAGCGGCGGGCTGATCGGCACCCCGCAGTTCATGTCGCCGGAGCACGCGAACGGCCAGGAGCAGACCCCGGCCGCCGACGTCTTCTCCCTCGGCCTGATCGCCGCCGTGGCCGCGACCGGCCGCCATCCGTACGGCGACTCCGGGGCCATCACGCTGGCCACGAAGATCGCCAACACCGAGTTCCGCCCGCCGGACCTGACGTCGTATCCCGAACCGCTGCGCACGGTTCTCGAACGTACCCTGGCGGCCGACCCCGCCGCCCGGCCCTCCCCTTCCGAACTGGCCGCCCTGTGCGAGGAGTTGACCGAGCGGCCGTTGCGGGACTTCACCGGCTGGCTGCCGGAGGCCGTTGCGGACGACATCGCCCGACAGGAGCAACTCGCGGGCGAGCAGCGGGCGTTGGAGGGTGGAGGGGATCCCGCGGGTGCCTCTGGGGATGCCGGCGTGACCACGGGTCCGGGCGACTCCGCAGGCGCGGCGGGCGCGACGACCGTGCCGCCCGGCAGCGGGTCCCGCCCTGCCGTGCCGCCCAACTCCCCGTCGCCCGACGGGTATACGCCCACCCACACGCCGGGGTCCGCCCAGCCGACGCAGCACGCCCCGACGCGCCCGCCGCAGCCCGCCTCCGGCCCGGCGCCCTCGTTCCCGCCCGGGGCACCGCCCTCGGCCACGGCTCCGGCCCGCGGCCGGACGCCGCTGGCGGTCGGCGCCGCCGCGCTGGCCGTGGTGGTCGTAGCGGCGGCGGCCTGGGTCTTCACCCGTGACGACGACAAGGACACCGGCGCGAAGGGCGGCACCGGGCAGACCGCCTCGTCGGCGCCCACCGGCACCACCGCGTCACCCTCCACGAGTTCGACAGCCGGCGGCTACACCGTGGTCTTCAAGGACAAGCCGCTGACCCTGCGCGCCCAGTTCACGACGGGCCGCAGCTCGTACACCAACGTCGACCTGGACGCACCGCGGATCGACACCCACGCCTCCAGCTCGACGACCGGAGCCGAGTTGCAGTACGCGGAGTGGGGCACCGCCCACACGCTGAACCTCGTGACGACCACGGGGAAGAGCGCGGGCCCCACCCCGGAGCAGTGCGCCGAGGGCGCGGCGGCGAACGCGCTGCCCTCCCAACTCGCCGACGCCGACCAGGGCAAGGAACTGACCAAAGGCACACTGCTGTGCACCGTCACCGATGAGAAGAACCTGGCCATGCTCAAGATCACGGACGTCGTCGTCCAGAAGGACGCGTCCGGCTACACGGCACGCGACTACGTCACCGAGCTGACCCTCTGGAAGACGACCTGACCGTCGAGCCGGCGGACGGCCCCACAGTCGCTTCCGGCAGCGGCTCACCGGGCTCGCGGGCGGTCCATTCCGCTCGATTACCCTTCCGCCATGACCAGCAACGGAAGCCGCCCGCGCGATCACTCGGTGCAGTCCGTCGACCGGGCGGTGTCGATCCTCCAGGTGCTGGCCACGCGGGGGCCCAGCGGTGTGACCGAGATCGCCGAGGAGCTGGGTGTCCACAAGTCGACCGTGTTCCGGCTGCTGGCGACCCTGGAGTCACGGGGTCTGGTCGAGCAGGACACCGAGCGCGGGCGGTACCGCATCGGGTACACGATGGTCGAACTCGCGGCCGGAGCAAGCACCGTGAACGATCTCTCCCTGCTGAGCCGTCCCGTCTGCCAGGAACTGGCCGCGGCCGTCGGTGACACCGTGAACGTGGCGATCCACGACGGGCACGACGTGATCAGCATCGACCAGGCGATCGGCGCGGCGGCGATCACGAGCATCGACTGGGTCGGCAGGCGCACCCCGATGCACGCCACCGGGGCGGGCAAGCTCTTCATGGCGCACATGTCCCCCGGCCAGGTCGCGGAGATCCTCGCGCGCGGGGTCGAGAAGTACACCCCGCACACCCTCGTCGACCCGGCGCCCCTCGCGGCGGCGCTGGAGACGATCCGTGAGCGGGGCTACGCCACCACCAGCGAGGAGCACGAGATCGGGCTGGCCGTCATCGCCGCCCCGGTCCGCGCCCTGGACGGCAAGGTCATCGCGGCCGTGACCCTGTCGGGGCCGACCTTCCGCATCAACGAGGACACTGTTCCCGGTCTCGCGGAACAGGTGCTGGCGGCCGCCGCGAAGATCTCCTGGCGCCGCGGGTACGTGAAACGCGGCTGAGCGCTGAGCGCACGGCGAGTTAACACGGCGGGCTCTTGACGGGTGGGGATTTCCAGCTCCACCATTTGTCTCGTATCGCGGAGCTGTTTCGCATAGCGAAACCATCCGCTCGGAGCTTCCCTGAGGAGCTGCTGTGCCCTCACCCGCCGCTGTGCCCCCACGCGTCCTGGACCCCCTGCTCCAGCCCTTCCGGCTCAAGCACCTCACCCTGCGCAACCGTGTGGTCAGCACCTCCCACGAACCGGCGTTCGGCGAGGACGGTCTGCCCAAGGACCGCTACCGGGCCTACCACGTGGAGAAGGCGCGGGGCGGGGTCGGCCTCACGATGATCGGCGGCTCGGCGGTGGTCTCGCCCGACAGCCCGCCGGCGTTCGGCAACCTGCTCCTGTACCGCGACGACATCGTGCCGTGGCTGCGCCGCCTCGCCGACGAGGTGCACGAGGCCGGGGCCGCGGTGATGTGCCAGGTCACCCATCTGGGCCGCCGTACCAGCAACTTCACCGGCGACTGGCTCCCGGTGGTGTCCGCCTCGGCGCTGCGCGAACCCGCGCACCGCGCCTTCCCGAAGGCCGCCGAGTCCTGGGACCTGGACCGGATCGTCGCCGACTACGCTGCCGCGGCGGTCCGTTGCAGGGAGGGCGGCCTCGACGGCATCGAACTGGAGGCGTACGGCCACCTGTTGGACAGTTTCCTGTCCCCCGCGACCAACCACCGCGACGACGAGTGGGGCGGCGGCCTGGAGAAACGCATGGCGTTTCCGCGCCGGGTGATCCGTGCCGTGCGCGAAGCCGTCGGCCCGGACTTCGTCGTCGGCATCCGGATGTCGCTCGACGAGGCGCACCCCGGCGGCCTCCCCGGTCTCACCTTCGAGGAAGCGCTCACCGCCGCCGAGCGGTACACCGCCGACGGCATCGACTTCCTCAGCGTCATCCACGGCTCCATCGAGAGCGACGCGTCCCTGGCGAAGGCCATCCCGTCCATCGGCACCCCCCTCGGGCCGTACCTGGACTTCACCGGCGAGATAAAACGACGCCTCTCCGTCCCGGTGATGCACGCGGCCCGCATCGCCGACGTCGCCACCGCGCGGCACGCCCTGCGCGAAGGACTGCTCGACCTGGTCGGCATGACCCGCGCGCAGATCGCCGATCCGCACCTGGTCGCCAAGGTGACGGCCGGCCAGGAGGACCGCATCCGGCCCTGCGTCGGGGCGAGTTACTGCCTGGACGCGATCTACGACTCCGGTGACACCAAGTGCATCCACAACCCGGCCGTCGGCCGGGAACTTCACGTACCGCACCTCATCTCCCCCACAATCGGCCAACGCCGGAAGGCAGTTGTCGTCGGCGGGGGCCCGGCCGGCCTGGAAGCGGCGCGCGTGCTCGGCGAACGCGGCCACGACGTCGTCCTGTTCGAGGCGGGCGACCGGCCCGGCGGGCAGATCAGGCTCGCCGCGTCGAACCCGCGCCGGGCCGACCTGATCCAGATCGTCGACTGGCGCCTCGCCGAGTGCAAACACCTCGGCGTCGACCTGCGCCTGGGCACGTACGCCGAGGCGGCCGACGTCCTCGCCGAACACCCCGATCTCGTGATCGTCGCCACCGGAGGCCTGCCCGACCGCAGCTTCCTCACCGCCGGCGAAGACCTGGTCTCCGACACCTGGGACGTGATGACGGGCTCGCTGCGCCGGCCGAGGGGCGAGATCCTGGTCTACGACGACCACGGCGGCTACCCGGCGATGGACGCCGTGGAGGTCCTCACGGCGTCGCCCGGCGTCCGGATCGAGTACGTCACCCCGGAGCGCACCCTCGCCCCCGACGTCGGCAGCATGAACTCCCCTGCCTACCTACGGGCGTTCGCGAAGCACGACGTCACCACCACGCTCGCCCGGCGGCTGCGCTCCGTACGCCGGACCGGCGACGGACGGCTCACGGCGACCCTCTACAGCGAGTACACCGAGACCGGGACCGAGCGGACCGTGGACCACGTGATCGTGGAGCACGGGACCCTGCCGAACGACGAGCTGTACGTCGAACTCCTCCCCGGCTCGACCAACCTCGGCGAGGTCGACCACCGCGCCCTGCTGGCGTACGAGCGGCAGTCGGTGGTCCGCAACGAGGCGGGCCGCTACCAGCTGTTCCGCATCGGCGACGCAGTGGCCGCCCGTACCGTCCACGCCGCGGTCTACGACGGGCTGCGGCTGTGTCTGCCGGTCTGAACTCCCTTGCTCCCACGCCGACTTACGAGCCCTGTCGGAGAGACGAGATGAACCCAGTGACAGCCGCTGCCGAGGTGTGCTCCCCCGCCGACCTCATCGCCCGACGCCCCGTCGGACAGAGCCTCGAAGCCCCGTTCTACGTGAGCGAGGAGTTCTTCGACCTCGACATCGAGGCCGTCTTCGCCCGGCACTGGCTGTTCGTCGCCGCCGAGGCGGAGCTTCCCGAGCCCGGCGACTACGTGACGGTCGACATCGGGTCGTACTCGGTCATCGTCGTGCGTGACGACGACGAGGACGTACGGGCCTTCCACAACGTCTGCCGCCATCGCGGCGCGCGCGTCCTCAACGAGGAGCGCGGCTCGGTGGGCAACATCGTCTGCGGGTACCACCGGTGGACGTACGGCGTGGACGGCAGGCTGCTGCACGCCGAGTCCCAGGCGCCCGGCTTCGACCCGTCGTGCTTCGGGCTGCGCACCGTGCACGCGCGCACGGTGGCCGGGCTGGTCTTCATCTGCCTCGCCCAGGAGCCGCCGGAGGACTTCGACGAGGTCGCCGCCCGCATCGAGCCGTACCTCGCCCCGCACAACCTGGCCAGGGCGAAGGTCGCCACGCAGATCGACCTGGTCGAGAACGGCAACTGGAAGCTGACCATGGAGAACAACCGGGAGTGCTACCACTGCGTGGGCCACCCCGAACTCCAGGCCTGCTACTTCCCCATCTACGGCTACCAGGAGAAGGACATCCCGCCCGCGCTGCGCCCCGCCTACGAGCGCTTCCTGCTGGCCGACGCCGAGGCCCGGAAGACCTACGACTCGCTGGGCCTGCCCTACGCCGAGATCGAGGAACTGGACACCCGCCCCACCGGTTTCCGCATCCAGCGCGAGCCCCTCGACCTGGCCGGGGAGTCCTACACCCCGGACGGCACGGCCGCGTGCAAACGGCTGCTGGCGGACTTCCCCACAGCACGCCTGGGCCGACTGTCCATGCACCTCCAGCCCAACTCCTGGTTCCATTTCATGGCCGACCACGCGATCACGTTCTCCACGATCCCGCTCGGCCCTGACCGCACCCTCGTCCGCACCACCTGGCTCGTGCACGCCGACGCCGTGGAGGGGATCGACTACGACCTCGACACGATGACGAAGGTGTGGAAGGCGACGAACGACCAGGACGCGGTGCTGGTGGCCCGCGCCCACCGGGGCATCGGCAGCCCCGCCTACCTGCCGGGCCCGTACGGCCCGACGGAGGAGCAGGTCGAGGCGTTCGTCAACTGGTACGTGACCCGGCTCGCGGCCCACCTGTCACACCCGGAGCGGCAGCGATGACCGAGACCGAGGAGCTGCTGGTGTGCCGTCAGGTGCACCCGCTCACGCACGACGTCACCACGTTCGTCTTCGAGTACGCCGAGCCCCGGCTGTTCCGGCACGACCCGGGCCAGTTCCTGACGCTGACCCTCGACATCGACGGCCGACCGGTCCAGCGCTGCTACACCATCTCCTCGTCGCCCACCCGCCCCTTCCTGCTCTCGATCACGGTGAAGCGCATCCCGGGCGGACTCGTGTCGAACTGGCTGCACGACCACCTCCGGCCCGGCGACACCGTGCGGGCGCACGGACCGCTCGGCGAGTTCAGCACGGCCCGGCATCCGGCGCCCAAGTACCTGTTCGTGTCCGGGGGTGTCGGAGTGACGCCGTCGATGTCGATGACCAGGACGCTGTACGACCTGGCCGACCCCGCCGACGTGGTGTTCGTGCACAGCGCGCGCACCCCGGCGGACATCGTCTTCCGCCACGAACTCGACCTCATCGCCGCGACCGCGCCCAACATCCGGGTGGTCCACATCTGCGAGGAGGACCGCCCGTACGCCCCCTGGGGCGGCTACCGCGGCCGGCTGACGATCGAGACACTCCGGCAGGTCGCACCCGACTTCCACGAACGGGAGGTCTTCACCTGCGGTCCCGCCCCCTACATGACCGCCGTACGGCACATGCTGGCGGACGCGGGCCTCGACATGGACCGCTACCACGAGGAGAGCTTCACCTTCGAGACACCGCCTCCGCAGGACGACACCTCGCGGGTCGCCGCCGCAGGTGCCGGTTTCAAGGTCGAGTTCACCCGCAGCGGACGCACCCTCGACTGCGACGCCGACACCTCGCTCCTCGCCGCCGCGTCCCGCGCCGGTCTCAGCCTGCCGGCCTCGTGCGCCCAGGGCATGTGCGGCACGTGCAAGGCGACCCTGCTCTCCGGCTCCGTCGACATGCAGCACAACGGGGGCATCCGGCCACGCGAGATCACCCAGAACAAGATCCTGCTCTGCTGCTCGAAGCCGCTGGAGGACGTCGTGATCGACGCGTGAGGAGGGTCGCCGGGTGGACGGGCCCCGACCGTCGCGTCAGCGCACCTGCCGCCCGAACGCCTCGTACGCCGCCTCGTCGAAGAGCACGAACGTGACCTCCTCGACCGACGTCTCCGCCACCCGCACCGTCTCTACGGCGATCCGCGCCGCGTCGTCCATCGGCCAGCCGAAGATCCCGGCCGAGACGGCGGGGAACGCGACCGTACGGGCTCCGAGTTCGTCGGCGACGCGCAGGGACTCGCGGTAGCAGGAGGTCAGCAGTTCCGAGCGGTCCTCCTCGCGGGAGTAGACCGGCCCCACGGTGTGGATGACCCACCGCGCGTCCAGTTCGCCCGCCGTCGTCGCGACGGCTTTGCCCGTGGCGAGGCCCTTGCCGTAGTGCGAGGCGCGCAGCTTTCGGCAGTCCGCCAGGATCGCCGGGCCGCCCCGGCGGTGGATCGCGCCGTCGACTCCTCCGCCGCCCAGGAGGGAGGAGTTGGCGGCGTTGACGATCGCGTCGGCACTCTGGCGGGTGATGTCGCCCCGGACGAGGGTGATGGTGGTCATGACTGCCTCAGTCTGCGCCATACGGCCTTCGCCGCGTTGTGCCCTGACATGCCGTGCACTCCGGGACCGGGCGGGGTGGCCGAGGAGCAGATGAAGACAGCCGGGTGCGGGGTGCTGTACGGCGAGAGGGAGAGTTTGGGGCGCAGCAGGATCTGGAGTCCGGAGACCGCGCCGGTGCCGATGTCGCCGCCCACGTAGTTGGCGTTGCGGGCGGCGAGTTCGGGTGGGCCCGCGGTCGCCCGGGCGAGGACGCAGTCGCGAAAGCCCGGGGCAAAGCGCTCCAGTTGGCGTTCCAGGGCGTCCGTGAGGTCGCCGGTCCAGCCGCTGGGGACATGGCCGTAGGCCCAGAAGACCTGTTTGCCGGCCGGGGCCCTGGTGGGGTCGACGATGCTGGGCTGCACGGTGATCATGAACGGCCGCTCGGGGGCGCGGTTCTCGCGGGACGCGGCGCGCAGGGCGGTGCCGATCTCCGTGCTGTCGGCGCCGATCTGCACGGTGCCGGCGGTGCGCGCCTCCTTGGCGGTCCAGGGCACCGGTCCGTCCAGGGCGTAGTCGACCTTGAACACGCCCGCGCCGTAACGGTAGTTCGCGTAGTAGTTCCCGAAGCCCGCGATCTTCGCCAGGGCGGTGGGCGAGGTGTCGAAGACGTAGGCGCGGGCCGGGGGGAGGTCGTCGAGGCGCTTGACCTCGTAGTCGGTGTGGATCTCGCCGCCGAGGTCCTTCAGGTAGGCGGCCAGGGCGTCCGAGATGGACTGGGAGCCGCCGCGGGCCACCGGCCAGCCACGCGCGTGTGCCGCCAGGGCGAAGACCAGGCCGATCGCGCCGGTGGCGAAGCCGCTGAGCGGGGCCATGACATGGCCGACCAGTCCGGCGAACAGGGTCTTGGCGCGCTCGTCCTGGAAGCGGTTGGTCAGCCAGGTCGACGGGGGCAGGCCGGCCAGGCCGAAGCGGGCGAGGGTGACCGGGTCGCGCGGGAGCGCGGTGCGCGGCAGGGACATGAAGTCGCGGACCAGCGTGTCCCACTTGGGGAGGAAGGGCTCGACCAGCCTGCGGTACGCCCCCGCGTCGCGCGGCCCGAAGGAGGCGGCCGTCTCCGCGACCGACCGCGACAGCACGGCCGCGCTGCCGTCGGTGAACGGGTGCGCCATGGGCAGCTCGGCGTGCAGCCACTCCAGGCCGTAGCGCTCCAGGGGCAGGGCGCGGAACGCCGGGGAATTGATGCCGAGCGGGTGTGCCGCCGAGCAGGGGTCGTGCCGGAAGCCGGGGAGGGTGAGCTCCTCGGTGCGGGCGCCTCCGCCCACGGTGTCCCGTGCCTCGAACACGGCCACGGAGAATCCGCGCCGGGCCAGCTCCACGGCAGCCGTCAGTCCGTTCGGCCCCGCACCCACCACGACCGCATCGAGCATCGACGGCACCTTCGGACCCCTTCGTCAGCCGATGGCAAACTCGGGGTCAGGATATGCCGCGGGACTGACAACCCCGGGGCCAGCCCGTCCAGTGTGCGGAACCCGTGACCCTACGACGCCCTCAGCAGCTCCCTCACACGGCGGGCCGTCGCCGCGTCCCGGGCCGCCGTGAACGGCAGCGCGTTGCCTCCCGTGATGCGGAACGGCTCTCCGGTGAGCGTGAGATGGGCGCCGCCCGCCTCCTCGACGAGGAGCAGGCCCGCCGCGTGGTCCCAGGCGGCCTCCCAGGAGAAGGCCGTGGCGTCCAACTCGCCCCGGGCGACGGCGAGATACTCGAGGCCGGCCGAGCCGCACGGGCGCGTGTGCACACCGTCCGTCCACAGGCCGAGCAGGGCGCGCTTCTGGGCGTCCGTCGTGTAGTCCGGGTGGGAGGTGGCCACTTCCAGGTCCCGGGCGGGGTCCGGGGAGCCGGAGCGCAGCCGTACACCGTCGAGGAAGGCGCCGCCGCCCTTCACGGCCGTGGCGATCTGGTCGCGGGCGGGCGCGTACGTCCAGGAGGCGAGCAGCTCCCCGTGGCGGGCGAGCGCGACCAGGGTGCAGAAGCCGGTCTCGCCGCGAACGAACTGCCGGGTCCCGTCGACCGGGTCGACGATCCAGACCGGGGCGTCGCCCTGTATCGCCTCGTACGTCTCCGGGTCGGCGTGCACCGCTTCCTCGCCGACCACGACGGAGCCGGGCAGGAGGGAGCCGAGCACCTTCGTCAGGTACCGCTCGGCGTTGCGGTCGGCGTCCGTGACCAGGTCGTGCGGGCCGCTCTTCTGGTCGATCTCGTGCGCCGCGAGCTGTCGGAAGCGGGGCATGATCTCGGTGGCCGCCGCCTTGCGGACGGCTTCTTCGACGTCGGCCGTGTGCTGTACGAGAAACTCGTCGATGGTTTCGGTGTCTTCGATCATGCCTCCATGAGAGCACGCGTCACTGACAATCCCCACCCGCCCGGTGCACTCCGGGTGGAATCACCATGAACACCCGGGTTCTGGATCACCGCCCCACGGCGTACCCCTGCATGCCCCGGGGATTCGCCGCCGCCGACAGAATCCCGGCCGCCGGGTCCCGGGCGACCGCGCACAGTCGCCCTTCCGACCAGGCGTCGCCGACGGTCACGTCGTGTCCGCGTCGACGGAGTTCCTCCACCACCGCCTCGCCCATGCGGGCCTCGACGGTGACGCTTCCGGGCCGCATGCCGCGCGGGTAGAAGGAGCCGGGGAAGCTGTCGTTGTGCCAGTTCGGGGCGTCGATCGCGCCCTGGAGGTCGAGACCGCCGCGTGCCTTCGCGCGCGTGGCGACCGCCAGGAAGAAGTGCAGCTGCCACTGGTCCTGCTGGTCCCCGCCGGGCGTGCCGAACGCCAGGACCGGCACTCCGTCGCGCAGGGCGATCGACGGGGTGAGCGTGGTGCGCGGACGGCGCCCCGGGGCAAGGGAGTTGGGCAGGCCGGGCTCCAGCCGGGCCATCTGGAGCCGGGTGCCCAGAGGGAAGCCCAGCTCGGGCACCACCGGGTTGGACTGCAACCAGCCGCCACTGGGCGTGGCCGCGATCATGTTGCCCCAGCGGTCGACGACGTCGAGATGGCAGGTGTCGCCACGGGTACCGCCGTCGGCGGCGACCCGCGCCACGGTCGGCTCCCCCGCGCCCATCGGGTCGAAGCCAGAGTCCTCGGACGCCACCACGCGCGCGTGCCCGCACAGCCGCGGCGCCCGCCCTCCGGGGCTGCCGGGCCGCAGCTCGTACGACGCCTTCCCGTCGATCAACTCCCGCCGCGCCGCGTTGTACTCCGCCGACAGCAACTCGCCCAGCGGTACGGCGTCCGGGCCCGCGTCCCCGTACCAGGCCTCCCGGTCGGCCATCGCGAGCTTGCAGCCCTCGATGAGCAGATGGACGTAGTCGGCGGACCCGTAGACCGGCAACTCGGGCGGGAGCAGGGCGAGTTGCTGGAGGAAGACCGGGCCCTGGCTCCAGGGTCCTGCCTTGCACAGGGTCCAGCCGTTCCAGTCGTACGTCGCCGGTGCTTCGTAGGACGCGGACCAGGAGGCCAGGTCGGCGGACGTGAGCGTGCCGGTGTGGCGCTCCCCGCTGGTGTCCATGGTGGGCCGTCCGGCCTGCCGTACGAGGGCCTCGGCGATGAACCCGGACCGCCACACCTCCCGCGCCGCCTCGATCTGGGCCTCCCGGTCCCCCGCCCCGGCGACCTCGGCGAGGAGCCGCTTCCAGGTGGCGGCGAGGGCGGGGTTGCGGAACAGCTCGCCGGGCCGGGGCGCCTTCCCGCCGGGCAGGTACACGTCGGCCGACGTGGTCCACTCCGTCTCGAACAGCTCCCGTACGGCCTCCACGGTCGCCCCGACGTTCTCCACGCACGCGTGGCCGTCCTCGGCGTACCCGATGGCGTACTTCAGGACGTCGGCCAGGGACATCGTGCCGTGGTCGCGGAGGAGTAGCAGCCAGGCGTCGAAGGCGCCGGGGACGGCCGCCGCGAGGGGTCCCGTACCGGGTACGAGATCCAGACCGAGTCCCCTGTAGTGCTCGATCGTCGCGCCTGCGGGTGCGACGCCCTGTCCGCACAGCACCCGCACCTCCCCGCCCGCCGGGGCGAGGAGGATGGGCACCTCGCCGGCGGGTCCGTTCAGGTGCGGTTCCACGACGTGCAGGACGAACGCCCCGGCGACGGCGGCGTCGTACGCGTTGCCGCCGTCCTCCAGGACGGCCATCGCCGACTGCGAGGCCAGCCAGTGGGTGGAGGACACCATTCCGAAGGTGCCCTGGAGCGTGGGGCGGGTGGTGAACACAGGGGAACTCCTCACTGCGCGACGGGCGGCCTGATGATCGTACGCAGCGAGGTGCGCGCGGCTAGGTCCGGCGCCTGCCCGCGGTGAGCAGATGGCCGCTGGTGCCGAGCAGCGTGGGCTCGGACTCGATACGGCGGGTGGCCGCCAGGACGGCCTCGCGGCGGTCCGGGTCGTCCAGCCAGTCCTCGATGCCGCCCATCAGCCAGGCGGCGCCTTCGAGGCCGTACTGGCCCTCGACGGTGAGTGCCGCGTCCGTGAACTCCTCGGGGGCTTCGTGCGGTTGGGCGAAGTAGGCGGTCGTGAAGAGGCCGCCGTCCGGGGAGTGGCGTCCCTCCTCCGTCTCGCGGTCGACCCGCGCGCGGTGCGGGGCGATGAAGTACAGCTCGTGCTTGAGCAGGTCGTGCAGTCCCGCGAAGCGGTTGATCGTCGCCGCGACCACCAGGCCGCCCGGCCGCACCACCCGGCACGCCTCGGTCAACGCCCGTACGCGGTCCGCCCGTTCGGGCAGGTGGTACAGCGGCCCGAGCAGCAACACCGCGTCGTACAAGGCGTCTTCGGCGGGCAGCGCCCTGGCGTCCCCGGTGCGGGCGTCGACCCCCGGCAGCCGGCCCGCCTGTTCCACGTGCAGCGGTACGGGGTCCACGAGTTGGACCTCGTACCCGTCGCGCGCAAGCCACTCGGCGTGGATGCCGCTGCCCCCGCCGACGTCCAGCACCCGCGCGGGAGCCGTCGGCAGCAGGCGCCGCAGCACGTCCTGGGTCCGCCAGAACTCCAGCCGGTCGGAGCCCTGTCTGAGGCGGCCGTCCTCCTCGCCCTGGGCGTAGTAGGCGAGGATCTCCTCGCGGACACGGACGGCGGGGTCTTGCGCGCGTGTGGTCTCGGTCATCGCCCCAGGTTGCGATCCGGCGCGTCCGGCTCGCAACGGAATTCCGGCGCGCGTGCCGACACCAGCCCCGACTCGTAGGCGAACACGACGAGTTGGGCCCGGTCCCGCGCTCCGAGTTTGGTCATCGCCCGGCTGACGTGGGTCTTCGCCGTGAACGGGCTGATGACCATGTGGGCGGCGATCTCCTCGTTGGTGAGGCCGCGCGCGGCCAGGGCGGTGACCTCGCGTTCGCGGCGGGTGAGGTGCTCCAGGCCGGAGGGGGTGGAACGGTCCGGGGGCCGGGAGACGAACTCGCCGATGAGGGTACGGGTGATGGCCGGGGAGAGGAGGGCCTCGCCGCCGGCGACGATCTCGATCGCCTGGAGCAGGTCCGCCGGGTCGGTGTCCTTGAGGAGGAAGCCGCTGGCGCCCGCGCGCAGCGCCTCGAAGACATACTCGTCCAGGCCGTAATTGGTGAGGATGACGACCCGGACCGCGGCGAGGGACGGGTCGGCGGCGATGCGGCGGGTGGCCTCGATGCCCGTCATCACCGGCATCTGTACGTCGATCAGCGCGATGTCGGGGAGCTGCGCGCGGACGAGGGCCACGCCCTGTTCGCCGTTGGCCGCCTCGCCGACGACCTCGATGCCCTCTTCCGCGTCCAGGAGGGCGCGGAAGCCCGCGCGCATCAGCGCCTGGTCGTCGACGACCGCGACCCGGATCATCCCGTCTCCCCCAGCGGCAGTTCGGCCCGTACCGAGAAGCCGCCCTCCGCGCGCGGGGCGGTGTGCAGCGTGCCGCCGAGGGCCGCGACGCGTTCGTGCATGCCGGTGAGGCCGATGCCCGGCTTTGGCGGACAGTCGGGGTCGGCCGCTCCGTCGTCCTCCACCCGTATCGTCAAGTCGTCGCCTCCGTAGTCCAGTTGGACGCTGACCTTCGCGGGGCCCGCGTGCCGGGCCGCGTTGGTGAGGGCCTCCTGCACGATGCGGTACACCGCGCGGTCGACGGTTGCCGCCAACGGGCGCTCCTCGCCGGTCACCGCGAGTTCGACGGCGAGGCCCGCCGCGCAGGCCCGCTCGACGAGGAGCGCGGGGGTGCCGGTGGGCTCCTCGGTGGTACGCAGGATCTCCAGGGTGGCCCGCAGTTCGCGCATCGCCTCGCCGCCCGCCTCCTGGATGGCGAGCAGCGCGGGCGGCACCTCCTCGCCGCGCTTGCGGGCGAGATGGACGGCAACTCCCGCCTGGAGCTTGACGATCGAGATGCTGTGGGTGAGGGAGTCGTGCAACTCCCGCGCTATGCGTAGGCGTTCCTCGCCCGCTCGGCGCAACGCGACCTCCTCGCGGGTGCGTTCGGCCTCCAGGGCGCGCTGTTCCGTCTGGCGCAGATACGCCTGCCAGTTGCGGTCAGCGAGGCCGGTGACGACCGCGCACAGGAACCAGCCGGCGATGAGCGCGGTCCGCTCCAGCACCTGCTGGGTCGTCGGCCCCGTCGCGAAGTACGCCACCAGGAACAGCCCGCCCGCCCCGGCCGCCCAACCCCGGTGTCCCACGCGGGCCGCCGTGTGCATGGCGACGAGGACGGGCAGACCGGCGACCGGCCCCGGATGGGCGTGCAGGACGTAGGCAGCCTCCGCCACCGTGGCCACGGCGAGGACCGCCCTCGGAGCCGTCTGGTAGAACGCCAGGGCCACCGAGGCGAGGGCGGCGAGCACGAAGTCGACGGCGGTCGTGTCCGCGTCGAAGGCGGCGACGGCCACGACGAGGGCGCCGATCACGACCGCGAGGGACGCGTCGGCGAGCCGCCTGCGTGGGGTCACATCGACCGGATACCCGCTCATGCCCGAACACTAGGCCGCCGCGCCGACACCGTCGTCAGCCCTGTGGACAACTCCCGCACTACTCCCCACGCAGTACTCCGCGAAGCCCCGGACCTCCCCGTCGTAGTCCCAACTGCCTTCGCCCGTACGACGACCCGGACCACCCCGGCCGCGCACGCTGCTGCCATGCCCATACCCTTCCGTCACACCCGGCCCCCGGCGCCGAAGTCCGCCACGGGCCGCACCTCCGAGGTCTTCGAGCAGATCGCCGTCGACTTCGGGATCGAACGGCCCCCGACCTTCGTGGTCCTGTCCTCCGCACCCGAACTCCTCTCCCCCGCCTGGGCGTTGATGCGGGAGTCACTGATCGCGGGCGCCGGCAGCCGTACCGGGAAGGAGCTGGCCGCCCTCGGTGTCTCGCTCGCCAACAAGTGCCCGTTCTGCGCGGACGCGCACACCGTCCTCCTGCACGCCACCGGCGACCACGCCCTCGCCGAGCACCTGGCCCGGGGCGGCACACCGGAGAACGTGGAGCACGCACGCGTGCTCGACTGGGGGCGCCGGACGCGTGTCCCGGGTGCGACCCTCACGCCGTACCCGTTCCCGCGCGAGCAGGCGCCCGCCTACCTGGGCACCGCCCTCGCCTTCCACTTCATCAACCGCGTCGTGTCGGCCCTGCTGACCGAACAGCTCCTCCCGGGCAACGCCCAGCGCTTCCGGGCCGTACGGAGCCTCGCGGGCCGCTCCGTCGCCCGCACCGTGCGCCGGACCGCCGTACCGGGAGCGGCGCTCCCCCTGCTCGACGCGCCGGGACCCGGCCCGGACTGGGCGGCCGGAACGGCGGTGGGTCCGGCCTACGACGCCCTGCGCACGGCCGCGCTCGCGGGCGCCGACCTGCTCGACGCGGACGACCGGACGCTCGTACGGGAGACGCTCTGGGCCTGGGACGGGTCGCATCCGCCGGTCGTCCTGCGCGGCTTCCCGAACCGGCGGGAGCGGCCCGCCGCGCGCCTGGCGGTGCTGGCCGCGCTCGCGCCGTACCGGATCACGGAGGAGGATGTCGACGCCTGGCGCGAGCCCCGGCACACCGACGGGAGTCTGGTGCGGCTGATCGCGCACGGGGCGTTCGCGGCCGTCGAACGGATCGAGACGACGATGCGCGTACCCGTCACCCACCCCTGAGGCGCACACGAAGGACAGCCGCGGGAACCGACATTTGGGGACACACAGCCCGCCGACAGTGAGGCACTGTCACCGCACAGGCACGGAGCGAGTTCATACTTCCGCCTCACAGGCAGTCATGTGACACTGGCCGTCCCCGTCCGCAGTGCGGACCCGCTCCGCACCCTTCCCCCACGAGAAGTGCGACTTGCGTTCTCTTCCTCTGCCGCTCGCTCTCACCGCGCGTCTGTCACCGGTCGTCGTGCTCGCCACGATGGGCTGGGCCCTGACGTCCGGACCGTTCGCCGCGACGACGACCGCCGATCACAAGTCGACGCCCGAGTCCGCCGCCTCGTCCGGTACCTCGGCTCCGTCGACGGCGCCCGTGGCCAAGGCGTACTCCACGTCCCCCGCTCCGTGCGGAAGTGTGGCGGTGGCGACGATCAAGTCGCTGGTGCCGGGCGCGAAGACGGCCGGCAAGGAGATCCCGTCGACGGACACGAAGGTCCGCCGCACCTGCTCGTGGAACGCGCTCAAGGGGTACGACTACCGCTGGCTCGACGTGTCGTACGAGATCACGGAATCGGACGCGGCGGCGAAGAAGTCGTACACCGAGACCACCACGGAGAAGAGCGGCGGCGGGGCCGTTCCCGGGCTCGGCGACTCCGCCTACTCCATCGTGAACCTCACCACGGAGGACAAGCAGCAGACGCGTGAGGGCACGGTCGTCGTCCGCGCGGGCAACGCGCTGGTGACCATCACGTACAACGGCAGCGACTTCGAGAACAAGAAGGCGCCGAGTACGGACGTCATCAACAAGGGTGCGATCAAGGCCGCCAAGGAGGCGGTGACCGCGCTGGAGGGCGGCAAGGCCAGCTAGCCTCGACCGCCCCCCAGGTGCGGAGCTTCTACGCCTCGACGGTCTCCGGTGCCGTTTCCGACACCGGTTCCGTCTGCTTTCCGGTGAGCAGCGTCAGTACTACGTAGAGCAGCATCGACGTGCCCAGGCCCACGGCCCAGCCGTAGTCGGCGAGCGAGGACAGGGCCGGGATGGGCCGGCCGTCGATCAGCGGGTGGAAGTCGGCGCCGCCGACGGCGAGTACGCCACCCACCACGAAGGCGACGACGGCCCGCCAGTTCCAGCCGCCGTCGTACCAGTAGCGGCCGCCCGCGCGGTACAGGTCGGTCAGGTCGAGCTTGCCGCGGCGCAGGATCCAGTAGTCGGCGATGAGGATGCCGGCGACCGTGCCGAGCAGACCGCCGACCAGACCGAGCCAGGTGAAGATGTAGCCCTGCGGGTCGGAGTACAGCTTCCAGGGGAAGATCAGCACGCCGAGGACGCTGGTCAGGAGGGCGCCGGTGCGGAAACTGATCTTCCTGGGCGCGATGTTGGAGAAGTCGAAGGCGGGCGAGACCAGGTTGGCCGCGATGTTCACGGACAGGGTCGCCACCAGTACGGTCACCAACGCGTAGAGCAGGCCTACGACGTTGTCCGTCTTCGCCGCGAGCTGCACCGGGTCCCAGATCGCCGTGCCGTAGACGGCCTGCGAACCGGAGGTGACCAGCACCGACAGGAACGCGAACAGGGTCATGGTGGTCGGCAGACCGAGAGCCTGGCCCCACGTCTGGGCCTTCTGGCTCTTGCCGTAGCGGGTGAAGTCCGGGATGTTCAGCGACAGCGTGGACCAGAAGCCGATCATGCCCATGAGCGAGGGCCAGAACAGCTTCCAGAAGCTGCCGCCCCAACCGAGCTTGGACGGCTGGTCGAAGAGCGGGCCGAAGCCGCCGGCCTTGCTGCTCATCCACCACAGCATCACGAACGCGCCGACGAGCACGAAGGGCGCCGCCCAGTTCTCGAAGCGGCGGATCGTCTCCATACCCCGGTAGATGATGGCCACTTGGAGCACCCAGAACAGCGCGAACGACAGCCACATCGTCCAGGCGTACCCGCCGATGTGCGAGGCGTCGGCCCAACTGTCCCCGATCAGCTTGCCGGCGAGGAAGAAGATCGCCTCACCGCCGATCCAGGTCTGGATGCCGAACCAGCCACAGGCCACCAACGCCCGTACCACGGCAGGGAGGTTGGCGCCGCGCACGCCGAACGAGGCACGCGCGAAGACCGGGAAGGGGATGCCGTACTTCGGTCCCGCGTGCCCGGTGAGCAACATCGGCACGAGCACGATCAGGTTGGCCAGGGCGATGGTGAACACCGCCTGCTTCCAGTCCATGCCGACGGCGATGAGCCCGGAAGCCAGGGTCCAGGAGGCCGTGTTGTGGGCCATGCCGACCCACAGCGCGGAGAAGTTGTACGTGGTCCAGGTGCGCTTCTCGACGGGGACCGGCAGCAGGTCGTCGTTGGCGTACGGCCCGGCGGGCAGCGAAGACCCCGGGGCGAGCTCCACCCGCCCGTCGGCGAGGGTGACTTGAGCGGTCGGCTCTATAGCCGTGGGAGCGGTGTCGGTCATGGGCAGGCCAATCAAAACGAGGGGCGGATCCGGAAAGGCCGTGCGGGGGCTCCGGTCCCCCTCCCCAGGACGGTGGGGAGGGGGAGAACTGGAGTGGGGGGACGGGGAGTTGAGCGGTCGTGCGGGGGTGCGTCAGGCGTTGACGGCCGGGATCACCTTCGACCCGTAGGCGTCGATCGTGGCCTCCTGCGCGTCGTGCATGTCGTAGACGGCGAACTGGTCGACGCCCAACTCGCGCAGGGCGCTGAGCTTCTCGATCTGCTTCTCGGCCGATCCGATGATGCAGAACCGGTCGACGATCTCGTCGGGCACGAAGGCCGTGTCGGGGTTGTCGGAGCGACCGTGATGCGAATAGTCGTACCCCTCACGGGCCTTGATGTAGTCCGTGAGTTCCTCGGGTACGGCGGCGGAGTGCTCGCCGTACTTGGAGACGAGGTCGGCGACGTGGTTGCCGACCATGCCGCCGAACCAGCGGCACTGGTCGCGCGCGTGGGCGAGCGCCTCGGGCGAGTCGTCCTCGGTGACGTAGGCCGGGGCGGCGACGCAGATCTTGACCTCGGACGGGTCGCGTCCGGCGGCGACGGCCGCGTCCTTGACCGCCTTCACCATGTACTCGGTGAGATAGAGGTCCGAGAGCTGGAGGATGAAGCCGTCGGCCTCCTCGCCGGTCATCTTCAGCGCCTTGGGGCCGTACGCGGCCATCCAGACCGGGAGTTGGGCGTCCTCCTTGGCCCAGGGGAACTTGATGACCGTGCCGCCGAGGTCCGCCTCCTGGCCGGAGCCGAGCGCCCTGATGACCTTCATGGCCTCGCTGATCCGGGCCAGCGTGTTCGGGGCGCGGCCCGCGACGCGCATCGCGGAGTCGCCGCGGCCGATGCCGCAGACCGTGCGGTTGCCGAACATGTCGTTCAGGGTGGCGAAGGTGGAGGCGGTGACCTCCCAGGTGCGGGTGCCCGGGTTGGTGACCATCGGGCCGACCGTCAACTTCGTGGTGTTGGCCAGGATCTGACTGTAGATCACGAACGGCTCCTGCCACAGCACGGCGGAGTCGAAGGTCCAGCCGTAGGTGAAGCCGTTGCGCTCGGCGCGCTTCATCAGGCTGATGACCCGCGAGGCCGGCGGGTCGGTTTGGAGTACGAGTCCGAAGTCCATTGGCGCCGCTCCTAGTTGAGGTACTGACTGGTGGCACGCGGGGTGTAGACGCCGTGGCCCGCGTGCCCGGTGTACTCCCGCTCGGTGATGACGAGTTCGCCGCGCGAGAGGACGGTCTCGACGCGGCCGGTGAGGCGCTTGCCCTCGTACGCGGAGTAGTCGACGTTCATGTGGTGCGTCTCGGCGGAGACGGTCTGCTCGGCGTGCGGGTCGTAGATGACGACGTCGGCGTCGACGCCCGGGGCGATGGTGCCCTTCTTCGGGTAGAGGCCGAACATCCGCGCCGGGGAGGCGCAGGCGATCTCGATCCAGCGGCGGCGGCTGATGTGGCCGTCGACGACGCCCTGGTGGAGCAGGTCCATGCGGTTCTCGACGCCCGGCATGCCGTTGGGGATCTTCGAGAAGTCGCCCCGGCCGAGCTCCTTCTGGCCCACGAAGCAGAAGGGGCAGTGGTCGGTGGAGACCACCTGGAGGTCGTTGGTGCGCAGGCCCTGCCACAGCTTGGCCTGGTGGTCCTTGGGCCGAAGGGGCGTGCTGCACACGTACTTCGCGCCCTCGAAGTCGGGCTCGGCGAGGTTGTCCGTCGACAGGAACAGGTACTGCGGACAGGTCTCGCCGAAGACGGGGAGGCCCTCGTCGCGCGCCTTGGCCAGCTCGGCGACGGCCTCCATCGCGGAGACGTGCACGACGTAGAGCGGCGCTCCGGCGACCTGCGCGAGCTTGATGGCGCGATGGGTGGCCTCGGCTTCGAGGAGGGCCTTGCGGACCTCGCCGTGGTAGCGGGGGTCTGTCTCGCCGCGGGCCAGCGCCTGCTCGACGAGGACGTCGATCGCGATGCCGTTCTCGGCGTGCATCATGATCAACCCGCCGTTGTCGGCGGCGCGTTGCATGGCGCGGAGGATCTGGCCGTCGTCGCTGTAGAAGACGCCCGGGTAGGCCATGAACTGCTTGAAGGAGGTGACACCCTCCTGCACCAGCAGGTCCATCTCCTTGAGGGTGTTTTCGTTGACATCGGAGACGATCATGTGGAAGCCGTAGTCGATGGCGCAGTTGCCCTCGGCCTTGGCGTGCCAGGCGTCGAGGCCCTCGCGGAGGGCTCCGCCGACGCTCTGGATGGCGAAGTCGACGATGGTCGTCGTACCGCCCCAGGCGGCGGCCCGGGTGCCGGTCTCGAAGGTGTCGGCCGCCTTCGTTCCGCCGAACGGCATCTCCATGTGGGTGTGGGCGTCCACACCGCCCGGGATGACGTACTTCCCGGTGGCGTCGATGACCTTCTCGGCGGTCCAGCCGTCGGCGACGGTTGTGCCGGAGGTTGCCAGGGCGGCGATTCGGCCGTCCTCGATCAGGACGTCGGCGTGGAGTTCGTCGGACGCGGTGATTACTAGGCCGCCGCGGATGACGGTACGGGTGCTCATTTTGACTCCGCTGGGTTGTCGTCGGGTGCGGGTCGTTTGGGTTGTCGGGTGCGGGTCTGTGGGGGCTGGTCGCGCAGTTCCCCGCGCCCCTTTTGGGAAGGGCTGCGCCCTCCCAAAAGGGGCGTGGAAACAGTCCGAGTTACGGAGCAGTCAGGGGGCCGTACGCGTCCGGGCGGCGGTCGCGGTAGAACTGCCAGCGGTCGCGGACCTCGCGGAGTTTCGCCAAGTCCAGGTCGCGGACCACCAGTTCGGGCTCCTTGTCGCTGGCCACCTCGCCGACGAACTGGGCCTCCGGGTCGACGAAGTAGGTCGTGCCGTAGAAGTCGTTGTCGCCCAACTCCTCCACGCCGACCCGGTTGATGGCGCCGACGAAGTACTCGTTGGCGGCGGCGGCAGCGGGCTGCTCCAGCTGCCACAGGTAGGCGGACAGGCCGCGCGAGGTCGCCGACGGGTTGAAGACGATCTCCGCACCGGCGAGGCCCAGCGCACGCCAGCCCTCCGGGAAGTGCCGGTCGTAGCAGATGTAGACGCCGATCTTGCCGACCTTGGTGTCGAAAATGGGCCAGCCGCTGTTGCCCGGGCGGAAGTAGAACTTCTCCCAGAATCCCGGCACTTGGGGGATGTGGTGCTTGCGGTACTTGCCGAGGTAGGAGCCGTCCGCGTCGATCACGGCGGCCGTGTTGTAGAGGACGCCGGGCTGCTCCTCCTCGTACATCGGCAGGATCAGGACGATGCCGTGTTCCTTGGCCAGCGCCTGGAACCGCTTGACGATCGGGCCGTCCGGGATCGCCTCGGCGTACTCGTAGAACGCCTTGTCCTGGACCTGGCAGAAGTACGGTCCGTAGAACAGCTCCTGGAAGCACAGGACTTGAGCACCCTGCGCGGCCGCGTCGCGGACCGCCTGCTCGTGTACCTGGATCATGGACTCCTTGTCGCCCGTCCAGGCTGTCTGGAAGAGAGCGGCACGAATCACTGTGCTCATCGGGACCTCCGGTCGCTAGGTGTGCTGGGGCGGGCGTCGGAAGTGGCGTCGTCCGCCCGAAGGGCGGGCGCCGCGGCGTCCGGTGCGTGCTCTCGGCGTGCCGGGCACAAGGCCTCGTACTGGATGTACTTGGCCTTGTGCCCGGTGCGGCGAGAGTGCGTGCCGGGCGTCGCGGTGCAGACGGCACTTCCGACGCCCGCCCCAGGAGCTTAGGAAGCCCTGAAGTCGGGTTTGAGTTGCACGGTGTCACGTCTGCGGACGCTCGGCGTTCCACGGTGTCACCCTGTCGTGGCCGCATGTTTCACCGCCGTTTTCGCAGGTAGTCCCATGTTTCACCCCTGTTGCGCGTCGTGCGCGAGGAGCGCGATGTGCACCGAGGCGGCCTGCTCGAAGTCGTCGAGGTCCACCCCGAGCCGGCCCTCTATCGCCTCCAGCCGGCGGTACAGCGCGGGCCGCGAGACATGGTGGAGCTGCGCGGTGCGCGACTTGTTGCGGCCGGTGGCCAGATACGTGCGCAGTACGGCGAGCAGGTCCTCGTCGGCCGCGCACAGCAGCCCGTCCAACTCCCGCTCGGCGAAGGACTGCACCTGCGGGTCGTCCCGCAACAGCCGGATCAGGCCGCGCAGATGAACGTCCTTGAGGCGTACGACGGCGGGGAGGTCGAGGGCGTCGCTGGAGTCGGCCACGGCGTCGGCGACGTGCTGTGCCTCGCGCAGACCGGCGGGCACGTCGTCCCAGACGGTGCGCTGACCGGCGGCGGCCACGACCGTCTTCAACGACCCCGACTCGGTGCGCAGTCGGCTCGCGAAGTGCGCGGCGAGGGCGTCCGCGTCCTGGTCCCGGGGCAGGCTGAGCAGCACGGCGGTGACCCCGTCGGCCAGTTCGGCGACGAGTCCGGGGAGCCCCAACAGCCGTAGCATACGGTCGAGTTGGGCCGCGTCGCCGTCGCGTACGACCATCGGGACGAAGGTGCGCCGGTTGACCGGGAGTCCGGCCGCGCGGGCGCGGGGCAGGAGTTGGCGCGCCGGTACGACACCGCTCGCGAGGTCGGTCATCAGGCTCTGGGCGGACTGTTCCTCCCAGGTGTGGGCGGAGCCGCCGAGCATGCGGTGCAGGACGAGGGCCTCGGCGGCGCGGTCGGCGAGGAGGCGTCCGGTGGCGGTGTCGCCGCGGTAGCCGCACAGCATGATCTGGCCCCAGCGCTCGCCGCGTCCGCCCAGTTCGGCGCGGATCCAGCCATCGCCCTCGCTGCCGCCGGCCTGCCGGGCGATGCGCTCCCAGTCGCGCAGCACGTCGTCCACGGCGGACCGCTCCCCCGCCGTGGCGAGGACGCGGTGCGCGAGGTTGGTGACGACGACCGGGCAGGCGCTGTGCGCGGCGACCTCGTCGAGCAGGCTCTGCAACGGGGCGCCGCCGGTGATGAGTCCGGTGAGCGCGGTCCGTACGGCCTCGGAGAGGCTCACGGCGGCGAACTTCCGCCGTACGAGCCGGGATTGGACCTCTTCCGTCAACTCCGCGAAGGGGAAGGGCCGGTGGAGCACCACCATGGGCAGCCCGCACCGCTCGGCCGCGCGGCGCATCACGTCCGGCGGGGCGGGAAAGGCGCGGCCGAGACCGAGTACGACGGCCGAGGCCTCCGCGCGGTGCAGGGACTGGATGTATTCGGCCTGCGCCGCCTCGTCGCCGGCGAGAAGGACCCCCGTCGTGAGGACCATCTCGCCGCCGGTGAGCATCACGCCGACGTCGGCGGCCTCGGCAACGTGCACCCAGCGCACGGGCCGGTCGAGTTGGCTCGCGCCGGCCACCACCTCGGGTTCCCCGGCGAGGACCCGTTCCAGGCCGAGGACCTGGCGCACCGACAGCGCGGGCTCCAGGCCGTCCAGGGTTCCGAGGGTTCCCAAGGTGGTGGTCATGACGGTCTTCCCTTGTTCAGCGTGTGCGCTACTGCGTGCTCCTCAGAGCCCGTTCGAGGATCGCGGCGCCCTCCTCGGCCTCCGCGACGGTCAGGGACAGCGGTGGGGCGATGCGCAGGGCGCTGGTGTTGTGTCCGCCGCCCTTGCCGATCAACAGGCCGCCCGCACGGGCCGCTTCGAGTACGGCGGACGCCGCGTCCGGGTCAGCCTCGTCGGTGCCGGGCTTGACCAGCTCGATGCCGATCATCAGGCCGCGCCCGCGCACCTCCCGTACGCCGGGATGCTGCGCGACGACGGCCCGCAGCCGCTCGATGAGGAGGCCGCCGACGCGCCGGGCGTTGCCCTGGAGGTCGTGCTCCAGCAGATAGGTGAGGTTGGCGAGGCCGGCCGCCATGGTGATCTGGGTGCCGCCGAAGGTCGAAATGCTGTTGGAGTCCAGGCAGTTCATGATCTCGGCGCGGGCGACGACCCCGCCGATGGACATGCCGTTGCCGATGCCCTTGGCGAAGGTGAGGATGTCCGGCGGACCGTTCTCCGCGTGCGCCTGCCAGCCCCAGAAGTTGTCGCCGGTGCGGCCCCAGCCGGTCTGCACCTCGTCGGCGATCCACAACACCCCGCGCTCGGCGAGGACTTCACGGAAGGCGGCGTACAGGCCGTCCGGCGGGGAGGTGAACCCGCCGACGCCCTGGACCGGTTCGGCGATCAGCGCGGCCGGCGGCCGGACATGCCCGAGCAGATCCTTCAGGTCCTCGACGCAGGCCGCGATGAACTCGGCGTCGTTCAGGTCGGCGTAAGGTCCGCGCGTCCGGACACCTCCGTGGACGTACAGCGTCTGGAGCGGGGACAGCGAGGTCGGGGACCAGCCGCGGTTGCCGGTGATGCCGACCGAGCTGAAGGAGCGGCCGTGGTAACTGTTGCGCATGGCCAGGATCTGGTTGCTCCTGCGGTACGACGTCGCCAGCATCAGGGCGGTGTCGTTGGCCTCGGTGCCCGAGGTGGTGAAGAAGACGCGGGCGTCGGGGATGCCGGACAACTGGGCGACGCGCTCGGCGAGTTCGACCATCGGGCGGTTGAGGTAGAGCGTGGACGAGTGGATGATCCGCCCGGCCTGCTCGCTCACCGCCTTGGTGACCTCGGGGAGCGCGTGCGCGGTCATCGTGGTGAGGATGCCGCCGAAGAAGTCGAGGTACTTGTTGCCCTCGGCGTCCCAGACATGGCGGCCCTCGCCGTGCGTGATCTCCAGCGGGTCTTGGTAGTACAGGGCGAGCCAGTCGGGGAGCACGTCCCGGTGGCGTCCCAGCAGGTCCTTGGTCACGGCTGCACCAACCCTTCGTAGGCGTCGGGACGCCTGTCACGGTAGAACGCCCACTGCTGGCGGACTTCCTCGATCAGCCCGAAGTCCAGGTCGCGCACGACGAGTTCCTCGTCCTTGTCGCTGGCGGCCTCGCCGACGAACTGGCCCCGCGGGTTGACGAAGTACGACGTCCCGTAAAAGTCGTTGTCCCCGTACTCCTCCTGTCCCACACGGTTGATCGCGGCGATGAAGTACTCGTTGGCGACGGCGGCGGCCGGCTGCTCCAGCTGCCAGAGGTAGGCGGAGAGACCGCGCGAGGTGGCGGACGGGTTGTAGACCAACTGCGCGCCGTTGAGACCGAGTTGACGCCAGCCCTCGGGGAAGTGGCGGTCGTAGCAGATGTAGACACCGACCTTGCCGACGGCGGTGTCGAAGACCGGCCAGCCCGCGTTGCCCGGCCTGAAGTAGTACTTCTCCCAGAAGCCCTTGACCTGCGGGATGTGGTGCTTGCGGTACTTGCCGAGGAAGGTGCCGTCGGCGTCGATCACGGCCGCGGTGTTGTAGTAGAAGCCGTCCTGCTCGATCTCGAAGACCGGGACGACGATCACCATGCCGGTCTCGCGCGCGAGCTGTTGCATACGACGCACGGTCGGCCCGTCGGGCACCGGCTCGGCCCAGCCGTAGTGCTCGGGTTCCTGGACCTGACAGAAATAGGGGGCGTTGAACACCTCCTGGAACCCGATGATCTGCGCGCCCTGGCGGGCCGCCTCGCGGGCGTGTTCCTCGTGTTTCGCCACCATGGACTCGGTGTCGCCGGTCCAGGTGGCCTGGACCAGAGCGGCGCGTACGACGTTGGCCATGAGCTGCTCCTTCGACGGGACGCCAGAGCCTCTACGCCCGTAGACAAGGCCGTAGAGGGATGAACGTAAGCCTCCGGAGGAGCCTTGCCAAGACCATCGCCGTTAACCCGCGGAGTCGATCCTGTTTCACCCTCCGGTGGGTGAGCCACTGCGCCGGGTAGCCGGGCCCGGGGCCCCGTAAGGGAGCGCCCCGTAAGGGGCGCGGGGAACTGCGCGCCCAGCCCCCACCGACGCGCACCCGAAAAACCGCGCACCCAACCGCTAACCCAGCGGAGCGCTCACGCGCTGAAGCCCGCCACCCGCAAGGCATGCACCAGATCCCAGTGGCATTCGTCCGAGGCGCCCTGCGCGGCCTCCAGCAGGAGCGGCACCAACTGCTGCGGGTCGGCGGCGACACTGCGGGCCGCCTCCTCGGGGGTGCGGACCCGGACGTACGCGTCGAGGAGGGCGCTGATCTCACGGCGGCGCCCCTCCGCGGCCAGCGCGAGCACGGCCTCGCCTATCTCACCGGCGGGGCGGGCCACGCCCTGCCGCAGGATCTGCTCGCCGTCCGCCGTACGGCCCGCCGCGACCAGCGCGTCCGCCGCGCCGACCAGCCGGTCGGCGGGCAGCGAGGCGGCCTCCCACAGCAGCGTCGCCCAGTCCGCGCCGAGCCCGGCGCGCTGTAGCTCGGCCGCGAGCAGCGGGAAGCGCGCGGCGGGCCAGTACGCGGCCTCGACGAGCAGCGCGTGTGCCTCGCCGCTACGGCCCTCGCGCCGCAGCCCCACGAGCCGCTGCACGGCCTCCACGGTGCCCTGCCGCGCCTCCGCGTCCAACGGCTCCCGCTTCGGCTGCGCCCGCTCGACCGGCCGGGCGGCCCCGGCGAAACGCGCTCCGCGCGGGGTCCGGCGGGCGGCGGTGCGGCCGCTACCACTCAGGCACCGCCGCCGCCCCCACCGCAGAGGCATTGATGCGCTCGCGCTACACCGCCTTCGTGCGGCTGGACGCGCCGTACCTGCTGCGCACCTGGCATCCGCGGACGCGGCCCGCCGAACCCCTCGATCTCGATCCGGGGATGCGGTGGACCGGGCTGGAGATCCTCGGCACGGGAGGCGGGTCGGCGTTCCACTCCGCGGGGACCGTGACGTTCCGGGCCTCGTACCGGGGCGGCGCGATCCATGAGCGGAGCCGGTTCGAGCGGGTCGACGGGGCGTGGGTGTACCTGGACGGGGAGTTCATCGAGGACTGAGGCCCTACGGCGCCAGGATGTCGAGCTCCTGAAGCGCGCCCACCGTGATCTCGCGGGTCAGGGTCTCCGCTCGGAGGGCGTCGCCCTCGCGGACCGCCTCCGCGACCTGGACGTGCAGGGTGACGGCGGCCGGGTCGGGGTCCTCGAACATGACCTCGTGGTGGGTGCGGCCCGCCAGGACCTCGGTGACCACGTCGCCCAGGCGGGCGAACATCTCGTTGCCGGAGGCGGCGAGGATCACCCGGTGGAAGGCCACGTCGTGGACGAGGTAGGCCTCCAGTTTGTGACCGCGCGAGTTGGCGACCATGCCGATCGCGCACTCGGTGAGTTCCGCGCACTGCTCCGCCGTGGCGAACTTGGCGGCGAGGCCCGCCGCGATCGGCTCGACCGCGGAGCGCAGCACCGTGAGTGAGCGCAGTTGCTGCGGGCGGTCTGCGCCGGCCAGGCGCCAGCGGATGACCTGCGGGTCGTAGACGTTCCACTCGGCCTTGGGCCGCACCGTGACGCCCACCCGGCGGCGGGACTCGACCAGGTGCATGGATTCGAGGACGCGGACCGCCTCGCGCATCACGGAGCGGGAGACCTCGAAGTCCTTGGCGAGCTCGTCCGTGCGCAGGACACTGCCCGGCGGGTACTCGCCCGCGGTGATGGCGGGGCCGAGGGAGTCGAGTACGCGGCCGTGCAACCCGCGGCCCGGAGTGGTCATGCACTCAGCGTACGGGGCACATCACGGAACCAAAAAGTCAGACTTATATGTCACAGACTCTTGAATTCGTCGTACCTAATCGGTTTCAGTGGGTTCGACATCAGGTGTCGAGGGAGACAGTGAGGCAGCGATGCGTACCCCCCATGTCGTCGTGGTCATGGGCGTAGCGGGCACCGGGAAGACCACCATCGGTCCCCTGCTCGCGGCCCGGCTCGGCGTTCCGTACGCCGAGGGCGACGACTTCCACCCGCAGGCCAACATCGCCAAGATGTCGGCCGGGCACCCGCTGACGGACGAGGACCGGTGGCCCTGGCTGGACGCCATCGGTTCCTGGGCGCACGGGCGTGCGGGACTCGGCGGGGTGGTGAGCAGCTCGGCGCTGAAGCGGTCGTACCGCGACCGGCTGCGGGCCGCCGCTCCCGGGGTCGTCTTCGTCCACCTCACCGGTGACCGCGCCCTCATCGAGGACCGGATGGCGCACCGGCACGGGCACTTCATGCCGACCGCGCTGCTCGACTCGCAGTTCGCCACGCTCCAGCCGCTGGAGGCCGACGAGGCCGGAGTCGCCGTGGATGTCAGCGGCAGTCCGGAGCAGATCGCCGAGCGGGCCACGACCGCGCTCGCGCAGGTTCCCGAGCCGACCTCCTAACCCCCTCTGTCACCCCAACTCCCCATATCCGCAAGGAAACCACCGTGACCAGACTCAGCGTCGAGATGCTGGCAGCGGACCCCGTCGAGCCCATCACCTCGGCCGGCCACGCTCAGCTGGGCATCGCCGTACTGGCGGGCATCGCCGTCATCGTCCTGCTCATCACCAAGTTCAAGATGCACGCCTTCCTGGCGCTGACCATCGGCTCGCTCGCGCTCGGCGCGTTCGCCGGGGCGCCGCTGGACAAGGCCATCACCAGCTTCACCACCGGGCTCGGTTCCACGGTCGCCGGTGTGGGCGTGCTGATCGCGCTGGGCGCGATCCTCGGCAAGCTGCTCGCCGACTCGGGCGGCGCGGACCAGATCGTCGACACGATCCTCGCGAAGGCCGGTCCCCGGTCGATGCCGTGGGCGATGGTGCTGATCGCCTCGGTGATCGGGCTGCCGCTGTTCTTCGAGGTCGGCATCGTGCTGCTGATCCCGGTCGTGCTGATGGTCGCCAAGCGCGGCAACTACTCGCTCATGCGGATCGGCATCCCGGCGCTCGCGGGCCTGTCCGTCATGCACGGCCTCATCCCGCCGCACCCCGGGCCGCTGGTCGCCGTCGACGCGGTCAAGGCCAACCTCGGTCTGACCCTCGCGCTCGGCGTGCTGGTCGCGATCCCGACCGTCATCATCGCGGGTCCGCTGTTCTCGAAGGTCGCCGCCCGCTGGGTGGACGTCCAGGCCCCCGAGCGCATGATCCCGGCCCGTCCGTCCGAGGACCTGGAGAACCGTCCCGGCTTCGGCGCGACCCTCTCCACGATCCTGCTGCCGGTCGTGCTGATGCTCTCCAAGGCGCTGGTCGACATCATCGTCGACGACCCCGAGCACACCGTGCAGCGCGTCTTCGACGTCATCGGCTCCCCGCTGATCGCACTGCTCGCGGCCGTCATCGTCGGCATGTTCACGCTGGGCCGCCCGGCCGGCTTCACCAAGGAGCGGCTGTCCTCGACCGTCGAGAAGGGGCTGATGCCGATCGCGGGCATCCTGCTCATCGTCGGCGCGGGCGGCGGCTTCAAGCAGACGCTGATCGACTCCGGTGTCGGCCAGATGATCCTGGACATCTCCAAGGACTGGTCGATCCCGGCGCTGCTGCTGGCCTGGCTGATCGCGGTGGCGATCCGTCTTGCGACCGGTTCGGCGACGGTGGCGACGATCTCGGCGGCCGGTCTGGTCGCCCCGCTGGCCGCCGACATGTCGAGCGCCCACACCGCCCTCCTCGTCCTGGCGATCGGCGCGGGCTCGCTCTTCTTCAGCCATGTCAACGACGCCGGATTCTGGCTGGTGAAGGAGTACTTCGGCCTGAGTGTCGGCCAGACCCTCAAGACCTGGTCCGTCATGGAGACGATCATCTCGGTCGTCGCCGGCGGACTGGTCCTCCTCCTCTCGCTGATCATCTAGGGGTACGGGAATGAGTCATCCTCTCTTCGACATCAGCGGCCGTACGGCCCTGGTCACCGGTTCCAGCCGGGGCATCGGACTCGCCCTCGCCCAGGGCCTGTTGGAGGCCGGCTGCACGGTCGTCCTGAACGGCCGGGACGGCGAACGGCTCACCAAGGCCGCCGCCGAGCTGTCCGGCGACGTCCACACGGCCGCCTTCGATGTGACCGACGGTCCGTCAGTAGCCGCCGGGATAGCGGACGTTGAGGACCGGGTCGGCCCGCTGGACATCCTGGTGAACAACGCGGGCATGCAACTGCGCGCCCCGCTCCTGGAGTTCACCGACTCCGACTGGCACCGCATCATCGACACCAACCTCACCAGCGCGTTCCTGGTCGGCCGTGAGACGGCCCGCCGGATGACGGAACGCGGCCACGGGAAGATCATCAACATCTGCTCGTTGCAGAGCGAGGTGGTCCGCCCCGGCATCGCGCCCTACGCGGCCACCAAGGGCGCCCTGAAGATGCTCACCAAGGGCATGTGCGCGGACTGGGGCCCCTCCGGTGTCCAGGTCAACGGTCTGGGCCCGGGCTACATCGAGACGGAACTGACCCAACCCCTCGTCGCGGACGAGGAGTTCAGCGCCTGGGTGCGCAAGCGGACCCCGGCCGGCCGCTGGGGCCGTACGGAGGACCTGGTGGGCGGGGTCCTGTTCCTGGCGTCGCCCGCCGCGGACTTCGTGAGCGGACAGATCCTGTACGTCGACGGCGGCATGACGAGCGTGCTGTGAAAGGGGACATCATCGTGCCGGACATGCTGGGCTGTGTGATCCACGGTCAGGACGACCTGCGCGTCGAGGAGTTGACGGTCCCGGAGCCCGGCCCCGGCCAGGCCCTGGTCGCCGTCCGCTACGGCGGCGTCTGCGGCTCCGACCTCCACTACTGGCGCCACGGCGGCGTCGGCGACTTCCGCCTCAAGGAACCGATGCTGCTCGGCCACGAGGTGGTCGGCACGGTCGTGTCCTACGGCCCCGGGGCCACAGGTCCCGTGCCCGGTACGGCGGTTGCGGTGCACCCGGCCACTCCGTGCGGGGTGTGCCCCGAGTGCGTGGACGGGCGCCGCAACGTGTGCCGGGACACCGCGTACCTGGGCAGCGCTGCCCGCTTCCCGCACGTACAGGGCGGCTTCGCGGCCCAAGTCACCGTCCCGGCCGACCAGTTGAGGGCGATCCCGGCGGGCCTGGAGCTGCGCCGGGCCGCCCTCGCCGAACCGCTCTCCGTCGCGCTGCACGCCGTACGACGGGCCGGGGACGTGCGGGGGCGCCATGTGCTGGTCACCGGCGCGGGCCCGATCGGCTGCCTGGTCGTCGCGGCGGCGAAGGCGGCCGGCGCGGCACACGTGACGGTCACGGACCTGCTCCCGGCGGCACTTCGGTACGCCACCGCGGCCGGCGCCGACACCGTCGTACGGGCCGATGACCTGGACGATCCCGGGTGGCCGTCCGAGGTGGACGTGGCCGTCGAGGCGTCCGGGGTCGCGGCCGGGCTCGACACCTGTCTGCGGCTCGTGCGGCGGGGCGGGGTCGTCGTACAGCTCGGAATGCTGCCACCGGGACAGAGTCCCTTCGCGGGGAATCTGGTCATCAGCCGGGAGATCGAACTGCGGGGTGCGTTCCGCTTCGACGAGGAGTTCAACGACGCGCTCCAACTCCTCGCCGTGGAGCCCGCGTTCGACGCTCTGGTCAGTGCGGTGGTGCCGGTGCGGGAGGCGGAGTCGGCGTTCGCGCTGGCGGCCGACCGGAGCCGGTCGTGCAAGGTGCTGCTGGACTTCGGGGGTTGAGCAGCGGCGGCCGGCACGTCGGCCAAGGCTTCAACCACTACATCCAAGGCTTCGACTAGGGCTTCCACAGCGGGTGTTCGCGCTTGGCCCAGTCCCTGCTGACCGACCCCGTGCGCAGCCCCGCCCTGGCCTCCGGGTCGCCCAAGGCCATGCCGATGTGCCCGCCGAGGACGATGCCGATCGTCAGGGCGAGCCAGTCGTGGACGAAGGTCGCGCTGGTGCGCCACATGATCGGGGTGAGGTGGGTGAACCACATCATCAGGCCCGTGCCGAGCATGACCAGGGTGGCGCCGGCGATCCAGTTGGCGTAGATCTTCTGGCCGGCGTTGAACTTGCCCGCCGGGCGCGCCGACCGGCGTTTGTCGCGCGCCACGGCGCCGCGCAGCCAGACGCGGTCGTGCGGGCCGAAGCGGTTGAGGAAGCCGAGGTTGACGCGGAAGCCGCGGTTGACGAGGCCGATCAGGACGGGCACGGGGAGCGCGACTCCGGCCAACTCGTGGATGCGGACGACCAGTTCACGGCGGCCGACCAGCTCGGCGAACGCCGGGATGTAGAGGCAGGCCGCCGTGGCCACGCAGATGCCCATCAGCAAGGCCGTGGTCCGGTGCACCCAGCGTTCGGTGCGGCCGAAGCGGCGGACGCGGGCCGACGGTTCCGTCCGCGGGGCGTGGGCTTCAGCTCGTAGGGTCATCGTCGCGTCCGTTCGACTTGCCGACCCAGGCGTCGACGTCGTAGCCCCGATCCTCCCAGTAGCCGGGCTTCACGTGTTCGGTGACCGTGATGCCGGAGAGCCACTTGGCGGACTTGTAGAAGTACATGGGGGCGACGTAGAGGCGGACCGGGCCGCCGTGGTCGTGGCTCAGGGGCTTGTCCTGCATGCGCAGCGCGACCAGGATGTCGGAGCGCCGGGCCTGGTCGAGGGTGAGGCTCTCCGTGTAGGCGCCGTCGAAGCAGGTGAAGCGCACCGCCCCGGCCTTGGCGCGCACTCCCGCGGCGTCCAGGAGCCGGGACAGGCGCACCCCCTCGAAGGGAGTCCCGGGGACCCGCCAGCCCGTGACGCACTGGACGTCCTTGACCAGCCGGGTCTGCGGCAGCGCGCGCAGGTCGGCCAGGGTGTAGGACGTCGGCTTGTCGACCAGGCCGTCGACGGTCAGCCGGTAGTTCTCGGCGTTCTTGTTCGGCACGGACGCGGTGACCGAGTAGTAGCGGAAACCGCCGCCGTTCGGAAGCAGTCCGGTCAGCCCGGTGGGGTCCTTGCCGGAGACGGCACCGAGGAAGCCCTCCATGCCTTTCTGAAGCGCGGGCGCGGCGACGACGCCGAGGGCACCCAGGCCCAGGGTGCCCAGGAGGACCCGGCGGCCGAGCGGCCGGCCCTCCGCCTTCTCCACACCTTCGGGCTCGGGTTGTTCAGGGTTCACGCAGTCATTCGAACACCCGCGACCCCGGCGCGGCCAGGGATCGCGGGTACCCGTCAGACTTCCGTAACCACTTCTTACGTGCTTCTCAGCAACGACAGGGTTCCTACGACGCCTCCCCGGCCGCCTTCTCCAGCTGGAACGCCTCGTTGCCGAGCCCGATGCGGGCGTGCGCCTCGGGGTTGCGGGAGCGCAGGAGCAGGCCCTGGGCCAGGCCGACGATCACGGCGAGGCCGATGATGCCGGGCAGGATCCAGCTCAGGGACGAGTCGGGGCCCGCGCCGACCAGGACGTCGAAGTCCTTGACCGTGTAGACGGCGATGCCGACGAGCGCGATGCCGGCCAGCGCGGAGGTGACCAGGCGCCAGGCCTGGGCGGCCGCGGAGCCGCGGCGGGCGAAGAAGACGATCACCGAGAGGGAGGCGGCGGCCATCAGCAGGATCACGCCGAGGGCGCCGATGTTGCCGAACCAGGTGAACAGGTGCAGGACGGGTTCGGTGGGGTCGCCGGTGGGTTTGTCGTCGGCGATCGCGAAGGCGATCACGATCACGGCGGACACGGCGGTCTGGAGCAGCGAGCCGGTGCCGGGGGCGCCGCTCGCGCTCGTCGTACGGCCGAAGGCGGACGGCAGCAGGCCCTCGCGGCCCATGGCGAAGGCGTAGCGGGCGACGACGTTGTGGAAGCTGAGCATGGCCGCGAACATGCCGGTGACGAACAGGACGTGGAGCACGTCGGTGAAGGTGCCGCCGAGGCGGGCTTCGGTGAGGTAGAAGAGCAGGCCGGCGCTCTGCTTCTGGGAGACGCCGATGATCTGCGAGGGCCCCGCCGCGACGGTGAGCGCCCAGCAGCTGAGCGCGAAGAAGACGGCGACGCCGCCGACGGCGAGGAACATCACGCGCGGCACCAGGATGTGCGGGCGGCTGGTCTCCTCGGCGTACACCGGGGCCTGTTCGAAGCCGAGGAACGCGGCGATGCAGAAGCACAGGGCGGTGCCGACGCCGGCGCCGCTGAGGGTGTCCGGGTTGAAGGCGTGCAGGGACAGTCCCTCCTTCGCCGGGTCGGCGACGGCCGCGATGTCGAAGATGACGACGAGCGCGACCTCGATGACCAGCAGGACGCCGAGCACGCGCGCGTTGACGTCGATCTTCAGCCAGCCGAGCGCGCCGACGACGAGCACGGCCACCAACGCCGGTATCCACCAGGCCACTTGGAGGTCGGCGTAGGTGGAGAACAGTCCGGAGACCTCGAAGCCGAAGATGCCGTAGATGCCGACCTGGAGGGCGTTGTACGCGACGAGCGCCACCAGGGCCGCGGCCGCGCCGGCGGTGCCGCCGAGGCCGCGGGAGATGTAGGCGTAGAAGGCGCCCGCGTTGTGGACGTGTCTGCTCATCTCGGCGTAGCCGACGCTGAAGAGGACCAGGACCACGCCGAGGAGGACGAAGAGCAGCGGCTGCCCCTCGATGCCCATCACCGCGAATGTGGTGGGCATGACACCCGCGACCACCATGAGGGGCGCGGTCGCGGCGAGCACGGAGAGCAGCAGGCCCCCGGTGCCGAGGCGGTCGGCGCGCAGCGCGCGCTCCTGCCCCCTGAAGGTACTGATTCCGCCGCCGTCCGGGGTGGCGCTGCTCGTTCTGGAACTGCCCGTCGTCATGGCGGGAACGTCCTTTCGGGGTCGCTACGGGGGCGTTGCTACGGTCGCGTTACTTCGCTACGGCAGCGTTGCTACGGATGCGTCTCATCGCTGCCGAATCGTTGGTACGGGGGCGTTACGACGTCCCGAGCGCGCAGTCGCGTGCGGCACGGAAGGCGGTGAGCGGGTCGCGGTCCGGGTAGGACCACGGGGCCGGGGTCGGGTGCTCCCCGATGCGGTGGAACAGGGCGGCGGCCTCGGCGCCGCGTCCTTCGCAGGACTTGGCGTGGGCGAGGAAGTTGAGGTCGACCAGGCGGCGCGGATGGCCCTCGTGCTCCCACTCCAGCCACCAGTCGAAGGCGGCCTTCATGACCTGCCGGGCCCGGCGTCCGGTCCAGTGCCCGGAGGCGGCCGGGTCGGCGGGTTCCAGGCCGGCGGCGGCCAGCACGCGGTAGCGCTCGGCGTGCGCGATGACCGGCAGGATGGCGAGCGGGGAGTCGGCGGGGGCCTGTTCGGCGGCCCAGGAGGCGAAGTCGTAGACCTCGTGCAGCGGGTCGACGCCCGCGTCGGCGCGGCGCTCCGCGAGCCGGGCCACCATCAGATGGTGGGCGTGGTGGTGGTCGGCGTACCGGTGGCGGACCTCGTCGAAGAGCTGGACCACGCCCTCGTCGGTGCCGAGGCTGTACTCCAGGAGGAGCAGTCCGAGCCACGGCGTCGGGTCGTCGGGCAGCCGGGCGGATGCCGCACGGCAGGCCTCGCGGGCCCGGACCGGCTTCTCCTTGCCCGCCAGCACACGCTGGACCAGGGCCACGGCGAGCAGGACGGAGCCGTCACCGGACTCGGGTTCGGCGAGCAGCCAGTCGCGGGCCCAGGCCGCGGTGTAGGACTCCAGGGCTAGAACGGTGACCCGGTGGGCACGGAGGTCCCAGTCGTCGCCCGTCTGGGCGAGCAGCCCGCGCACCGCCTGCCAGCGCCCCTGCGCCAACGCGGCCCGGGCTGCGACGAGTTCACCGTCGTCGAGCGCGGCGTCGAAGGCCTGGGAGGCTCGCTTGTGACGGCGTCCGAGGGGTGGCGGGGGTGGGGACACCCGGGTATTCCTCACGATCCTCACGCGACGCTGCGGGACATCGACCTGCCATCGGCCGATCACGCACAGCAAACCCTCCACCAATACTTCACGTCAAGTGCCGTACAGCTGTTACACCTGTCAACTTCCGTTACGTAAAAGGCACTTGTGGCACCATCCTCTACCCGGGGCGGTACCCTCCCAAGCGTTCGCGGGTCACCGGTGTGGCGTACGCCATGGCGCTCGGGCGCGCGGCGACGGACCATGGCAGCACGGTCCCGCCGCAGCCTCCGATCGTGCCCACGGTCGTCAGAGCATCGTGACCGGATCGACCACCCGCTTCCGGGTACTCCCAGGGGCAAGCCGGGCCCTGGGGCGCTACAGTCGCCCAAACGCATCCCGTAGCCCGGCCTGACGATCGAGGTACGCAGCGTGTCCCTTCTGGTTCTGATGCTCTCCGTGAGTGCGGCCTGTTGCCTCGGCTTCGGGTTCGTGCTCCAGCAGAACGTGGCCCAGCAGGCACCCCTGAGCGACTTCCTCTCCCCCAGGCTGCTCCTCGACCTGATGCGGGTACCGCGCTGGCTCGGCGGCATCGGCCTGATGATCGCGGGCATGGTGCTGGGCGCGATCGCACTGAGCCACGGCGAGGTCTCCCTCGTGGAACCCCTCCTCGCGACGAACCTGCTCTTCGCCCTCGCCCTCTCCCGCAAACAAACGCGACAGCCCCTGGGCCGCCAGGGCTGGACGGGCCTCGCACTCCTGGCGGGCGGCGTCACGACCTTCATCGTCGCGGGCGAACCACGCAGCGGCACAGCCGTCACCGACCCCTTCCGCCACTGGCTGATCATCGGCGTCATGGTGGGCCTGGCCCTCCTCCTCACGACGTACGCCAAACGCTCCCGCCTCAGCTCGGGCCCGGTCCTGCTGGCCCTGGCGGCCGGCCTTCTCTACGGCGTGCAGGACGCGCTCACCCGGGTCAGCGGCCAGCGCTTCACCGAGGGCGGCCTCACCGAACTCGTCACGGGCTGGCAGCCGTACGGCGTACTGGCGCTCGGCGTGACCGGCCTGGTCCTGGTCCAGAGCGCGTTCGAGACGGCCCCCCTGCGCATGTCCCTCCCCGCCCTCACCGCGGCCCAGCCACTCGCCGGGATCATCTGCGGGGTGGGCTTCCTGGGCGACCGGCTGCGCGCCGACACGGCCGCACTGGCCTGGGAGGCGGTGGGCCTCGCCGGGATCGTCGTAGGCATCCTGCTCCTCGGCATGCACCCCGCGATGCCACGAGGCACGGTGAAGCCGAAGCCCACACCGGCCCTCCAACCACACTGACCGCCACCCCCTGTTTGATGGGGCCATGAACCCAGCTGACGAACTCCTCGACATCGTCGACGAGAACGACCAGGTCATCACCCAGTCCCCCCGCGGCGAGGCCTACGCACAGGGCCTGCGCCACCGCGCGGTGTTCATCCAGGCCCGCAACACACACGGCGAGGTCTTCGCCCACCGCCGCACCCCCACAAAACTCGTCTTCCCCTCCCTCTACGACATGTTCGTCGGCGGGGTGGTCGGCGCGGGCGAGTCCTACGACGAGGCGGCGCTCCGCGAGGCAGAGGAGGAACTAGGGGTATCCGGCCTGCCCCGCCCCACGTTCCTCTTCAAGTTCCTGTACGACGACGGCGCAGGGCAGACCTGGTGGTCGGCGGTGTACGAGGTGCGCTGCGAGCTGCCGGTCAGCCCGCAGGTCGAGGAGGTCGCGTGGCACGACTTCCTCACGGACGAGGAGATCGAGCGACGGCTGAACGACTGGGAGTGGGTACCGGACGGCGCGGCGGCCTACGACAGACTCAAGGCGCACCGGAGAGAAACGGCCGGATAGGGTCCTGCCCGTGATCGATTTTGCACGGAACGTCCGGCTGTGGTTCGAGCCCCAGCACATCAGCGAGGAAGGCGCCACACCCGACTACCGTTTCTCGCTGGCCAACGAACGCACGTTCCTCGCCTGGCTGCGCACCGCGCTCGCACTGATCGGCGGGGGCTTCGCGGTGGACCAGTTCCTGCCGGATCTGCGCTGGGGCGTGCGGGTCGGACTGGCCCTCGCGCTGCTAGCGGCGGGCGTCCTCTGCTCCCTGCGCGCGGTCAACCACTGGGTGCGCTGCGAGCGGGCGATGCGCCGGGGCGAGGACCTGCCGGTGTCCCGCTTCCCGGCACTGCTGAGCATCGCCGTGGCGATCGTGGCCGTGGCGATGGTCGTCGTCGTACTCGCCGGATGGGAAGGATGACCAGGCCCCCCGCCCAGGACCGCGACCCGGGCCTGCAACCCGAACGGACCCGACTTGCCTGGCGGCGTACGACCCTGTCGAGCACGGTAGCCGCCGTCCTGGCCGCGAAGGCCGCGCTGCACGGCGGCGTACAGGTCGAGGGCGTGGTCATCTGCGCCCTGTGCTGCGCACTCTGGCTGAGCTTCCTCGCAGTGGCCCACCACCGCATCCGCACCCTGGCGGCCGGCGGGATCCCCCCAGCCCTGACCCCACGGCACGCCGGCCTGGCCGTGCTGTGCACGGTGGCAGTGGCGGTGTGCGCGGCGGTGCTCGTGTACTGACGGGTGGGCCCAGAACCGCACGAACGGACCACGGAACGGCCCACGCGCCCGCAGCCGCCGACGAAACGGGAGCGGGTCGTGGCGGTACGGCGCAGCCCGCCGCGTACCCGGCACCAACCCACCCAACTGTGACAACACCAGAGGGGCCCGACCAGCGGCGGG
>NZ_JBLTJC010000020.1:0-59675 GCF_048158785.1 Streptomyces colwelliae
GGCGTTGACGGCCATGTATCCGAGAAGTCCCGAGGCCTGTGATGCAAGCCGGAAGAGTTCCGTCCTCGTACGGGGCGGTTGGTGGCCGGCGAGGATGCCGTGCAGCGTCTCGCGGATGATCCTGGCTCCTCCGCCCGGCCCCAAGTCGATCACCCAGTCCGCGCCCGCCACCACCGCCATGTCGTGTTCGACCACCACTACGGTGTGGCCGGCGTCGACCAGGCCGTGGAGTTGGCGGAGGAGGACCTCGACGTCGGCCGGGTGGAGGCCGGTCGTCGGTTCGTCGAGGAGGTAGAGGGTGTGGCTGCGGCGGCCGCGCTGCAACTCGGTGGCCAGTTTGATGCGTTGGGCCTCGCCGCCGGACAGCTCGGTGGCGGGTTGGCCCAGGTGCAGGTAGCCCAGGCCTACGTCCAGCAGTGCGGTCAGGCTGCGGGTCACGGCCGGAGTGTCCGTGTCCGCGAAGAACTCCGCCGCGCTCTCCACCGTCAGGTCGAGGACCTGCGCGATGTTCCGTCCCCGGTACGTCACTTGGAGCGTCTCGGGGTTGTAGCGGGCCCCGCCGCAGTCCGGGCACGGCGCGTAGGTACTGGGGAGGAAGAGCAGTTCCACGCTGACGAAGCCCTCGCCCTGGCAGGTCTCGCAGCGGCCTCCCCCAGAGGGGGGACCCCCCGCCACGTTGAAGGAGAACCGGCCCACGCCGTAACCCCGTTGGCGTGCCTCGTCCGTTGCCGCGAAGACCTTGCGCACCACGTCGAAGAGCCCGGTGTACGTCGCCAGGTTCGAGCGTGGGGTGCGGCCGATCGGCTTCTGGTCCACCGACACCAGGCGTCCCACGCCCGGCAGTTCCTCCGTGATCTCGCCGATCAGCGTGGACTTGCCTGAGCCGGAGACACCGGTGACCGCTGTGAACACGCCCAGGGGGAACTCCGCCGTCACGTCCCGCAGGTTGTGCCGCGTCACCGGGCCCACCTTCAACTCGCCCCGCGGTGAACGGACTTCGCGGGCCGGCGTGGGGGAGTGGTCGAAGAGGAAGCGTGCCGTCGCCGATTCCGTGACCGCCGCGAGCCCGGTCACCGGTCCGCTGTACAGCACCCGTCCACCGTGCTCGCCGGCCTGGGGGCCCACGTCCACCAGCCAGTCGGCGCCGCGCATCACGTCCAGGTGGTGCTCCACCACGAACACCGAGTTGCCCGCCGACTTGAGCCGGTCCAACACGGTGAGGAGGGCCTTCGTGTCCGCGGGGTGCAGTCCGGCGGACGGTTCGTCCAGGACGTAGACGACACCGAAGAGGCCGGACCTCAACTGGGTTGCCAGGCGCAGCCGTTGGAGTTCGCCCGCCGAGAGGGTGGGGGTCGCGCGGCCCAGGCTTAGGTAGCCGAGGCCCAGTTCGAGGATCGGGGCGATGCGGGAGTCCAGGTCCGCGGTCAGGACGCGGGCCGCCTCCGACGTTCCGGTGAGCGTGCCCGCCAGTTCCGCCAACGGCAGCGCTGCCAGGTCGGCGATCGTGCGGCCCGCGACGGTCACCGCCAGGGACTCGGCGCGCAACCTGCTGCCTCCACAGACCGGGCAGGGGGTGCTGATCAGGAAGCGTTCCGCCTTGGTGCGGAGGGTGGGGCTCTTCGTGTCCGAGAATGTCTTCATGACGTAGCGGCGGGCGCTCATGTACGTGCCCTGGTACGGGCGTTGGATGCGGTCCGCGTCCCGGACCGGGTGGACCGTCACCACCGGTTGCTCGTCCGTGAACAGGATCCACTCCCGCTGTTCGGCGGGGAGTTCGCGCCACGGCACGTCCACGTCGTAGCCGAGTGTGTCGAGGATGTCGCGCAGGTTCTTGCCCTGCCAGGCGCCCGGCCACGCGGCGATCGCGCCCTCGCGGATCGACAGGGAGGGGTCGGGGACGAGGGACGCCTCGGTTGTGCGGTGGACCCGACCCAGGCCGTGGCACTCCGGGCACGCGCCCGCCGCCGTGTTGGGGGAGAAGGCGTCGGAGTCGAGGTGTTCCGCGCCGGGCGGGTAGTCGCCGGCGCGGGAGAACAGCATCCGGAGGGAGTTCGACAGGTTGGTGACCGTGCCCACCGAGGAGCGGGAGGTGGGGGTCGAGCGGCGTTGCTGGAGGGAGACGGCCGGGGGGAGGCCGGTGATCTCGCCGACCTTCGGGGCTCCTACCTGGTGGATCAGTCTGCGGGCGTACGGCGCGACCGACTCGAAGTAGCGGCGCTGGGCCTCCGCGTAGATCGTGCCGAAGGCGAGGGACGACTTTCCGGAGCCGGAGACGCCTGTGAACACGGTCAACACGTCCCGTGGGATGTCGACGTCGACGCCCTGGAGGTTGTGCTCGCGGGCGCCGCGGACATGGACGTAGGAGTCGGGGACGTGGGGAGTGTGGGGGCTGCGCATGACCCCGCGAGTCTAGGCGACCACGCCCTGTGCCGCCCGGTGACCTGCGGGGGTGCGCGGGTGCCTGCGCTGTGCCAGGTTGGAAGACACGGATGCCAGTCGCCGCCCAGTCGCCGCACGGAAGGTCCGTGGTCATGAGCACTCCCGGATTCGGTTTCGGACGCAGCCCCTTCGAGGAATTCGACGAGCTGATGTCCCGGTATTTCGGCAGCTCGGGCCCGGCGGCGCCGGCGCGCCGGGCGCAGCGCGTCGACATCGGCGGCCTGCTCTCCGAACGGGCCCGTGAGCTGGTGGCCCAGGCCCGGGACATCGCCGCCGTCGAGGGCAGCGAGGAACTCGACGCCCGGCATCTGCTCGCCGCCGCCACCGAACAGGAGTCGACCCGGCGGCTGCTCGCCGAGGCGGGCGCGGACCCCGACCGGATCCGGGAGCGGCTGGCCGCCGGCGCGGACGGCGGCCCGAAGACCGAACCCGCCACGCTCACCCCGGCCGCCAAGCGGGCCCTGCTCGACGCCTATCGGATCTCCCGCGCCGAGGACTCCTCGTACATCGGCCCCGAACACCTGCTGCGGGCGCTCGCCGCCCACCCCGAGTCGGCCGCCGGACAGGCCCTCACGGGCAGCGGCTGGGAGAGCGGCCGGGTGCCCACCGGTGCCGAGCCCGAGCGCACGCGGCCCAGCAGCACACCCACCGTCGACGAGTACGGCCGTGACCTCACGGAGGACGCCCGGGCCGGGCGGCTCGACCCGGTGATCGGGCGGGACGACGAGGTCGAGCAGACCATCGAGGTGCTGTCCCGGCGCAGCAAGAACAACCCCGTCCTCATCGGCGACCCCGGCGTCGGCAAGACCGCCGTCGTCGAGGGCATCGCCCAGCGCATCGTCGCCGGTGACGTGCCGAAGACCCTGGCGGACAAGCGGCTCGTCACGCTGGATCTGGCCGGGATGGTCGCCGGCACCAAGTACCGGGGCGAGTTCGAGGAGCGGTTGAAGAACCTCCTCGACGAGGTGAGCGAGCACGGCGACGAACTGGTGCTGTTCCTCGACGAGTTGCACACCGTCGTCGGCGCGGGCGGCGGCGGGGACGGTGCTCTCGACGCCGGGAACATGCTCAAACCCGCCCTGGCTCGTGGGCAGTTGCACCTCATCGGTGCCACCACCGTCGACGAGTACCGCAAGTACATCGAGAAGGACTCCGCGCTGGAGCGCCGCTTCGCGCCCATCCTGGTCGGCGAACCGACCGTCGACGACACCATCGAGATCCTGCGCGGCCTGCGCGACCGCTACGAGGCCCACCACCAGGTCCGTATCACCGACGAGGCCGTCGTCGCGGCCGCCGAACTCTCCGACCGCTACATCACCGCTCGCTTCCTGCCCGACAAGGCCATCGACCTGATGGACCAGGCGGCGGCACGGGTCCGGCTGCGCGCCAGGACCCCGCTCTCCGACACGCGCGAGGCCGAGGACCGGCTCGCCGCCCTCAACCGGGAGAAGGACCAGGCCGTCGCCGACGAGGAGTACGAGCGGGCCAAGGAACTCCGCGACCGGATCAAGGACACCGAGGCCGAACTGACAGCGGGTGGCTCCGCCGAGGAGCAGGTGCCCAAGGTCACCGCCGAGGACATCGCCGAGGTCGTCTCCCGCACCACCGGCATCCCCGTCGCCCAGCTCACCGAGGAGGAACGCGCCCGGCTGATGAAGCTGGAGGAGCACCTCCACGAGCGGGTCGTCGGCCAGGACGAGGCCATCACCGCTGTCTCCCGGGCCGTACGCCGCGCCCGCGCCGGCATGAGCGACCCGAACCGGCCCATCGGCAGTTTCCTCTTCCTCGGCCCCACCGGCGTCGGCAAGACGGAACTGGCCCGCGCGCTCGCCGCCGCCCTCTTCGGCGACGAGAGCCGCATGATCCGCCTCGACATGAGCGAGTTCCAGGAGCGGCACACCGTCTCCCGTCTGGTCGGCGCGCCTCCCGGATACGTCGGTCACGACGAGGCCGGCCAGCTCACCGAGGCCGTCCGCAGGCAGCCTTACGCCGTGCTGCTGCTCGACGAGGTGGAGAAGGCGCACCCCGACGTCTTCAACACCCTGCTGCAACTCCTCGACGACGGACGGCTCACCGACTCGCAGGGCCGCACGGTCGACTTCAAGAACACCGTCGTGATCATGACGTCGAACATCGGCGCCGACCGCATCCTCGCGGCGGGCGTCGACGACTACGCCAAGGTCCGCGAGACGGTGATGCCGGTCCTGAACCAGCACTTCCGCCCCGAGTTCCTCAACCGCATCGACGAGATCATCGTCTTCCGCGGTCTGGAACGCGCCCAACTCCGGGACATCGTCGACCTGTTGCTGGAACACACCCGGCGCAGGCTGCACGCCCAGGACGTCACCCTGGAGGTCAGCGACGCGGCGGCCGACTTGCTCGCGAACCTCGGCTATCAACCCGACTTCGGCGCCCGTCCGTTGCGCCGCACCATCCAGCGCGAGGTCGACGACCGGCTCGCCGACATGCTGCTCACCGGTGAACTCGACGCGGGCGACCAGGCGTTGGTCGACGCGAGCGACGGCACGATCGAGATCAAGGCACGCCAGGCGGCCGCGCACTAGCCGGTCCGCATTCGCACCCCTCTGGGAGACAGGTATGAGCAGATATCGAGTCGCGCAAGTGGGCGCGGCCGGCGGCGAGTTCACGATCGTCGAGCGGGCCGTGCCGCAGCCCGGTCCCGGTCATGTGCGGATCGCCGTGGAAGCCTGCGGGATCTGCCACAGCGACACCTTCTTCGTGAACGCCGGAGTGCCGGGCGTGCAGTTCCCGCTGGTCACCGGGCACGAGATCGCCGGGCACATCGACGCGCTCGGCGAGGGATCCTCGGACAGCGGCTGGCGGATCGGCGACCGGGTGGCCGTCGGCTGGTTCGGCGGCAGCTGCGGCCACTGCACCCCGTGCAGGCAGGGCGACTTCATCGTCTGCGAGAACCTGAAGGTACCCGGCTGGGCCTACGACGGAGGCTTCGCGGAGATGACCGTGGCGCCGGTCGACGCGCTCGCCCGGATCCCCGACGGCCTGTCGGCCAGTGCCGCCGCGCCCATGGGGTGCGCGGGCGTGACCACGTTCAACGGGCTGCGGCGCAGCTCCGCGAAGCCGGGCGACCTGGTCGCCGTGCTCGGACTCGGCGGCCTCGGCCACCTGGGCGTGCAGTACGCGGCCGCCATGGGATTCGAGACCGTGGCGATCGCGCGAGGTCCCGAAAAGGCCGACTTCGCCAAGCAGTTGGGCGCGCACCACTACGTCGACAGCACGGCGGACACCGATGTCGCGGACGCGCTGAAGGCACTCGGCGGCGCCAAGGTCGTCCTGGCCACGGCGGGCAACGCCGATGCCGCCACGGCGACCGTGGAGGGGCTGCGGCACCGCGGCGAGCTGGTCGTCATCGGGGCGGACACCGCGCCGTTGGGGATCAGCCCGCTCCAACTCCTCATGAGTGCCAAGGTCGTTCGGGGCCACCCGTCCGGCACCGCGCAGGATGTGCAGGACACGCTGGCCTTCAGCGCCCTGCACAACATCCGCCCGATGGTGGAGACCGTACCCCTGGACCAGGCGGGCGAGGCCTACGAGCGGATGCTGTCCGGGGCGGCACGCTTCCGGATGGTGCTCACGCCATGAGGGAGGCGAGCCGCCGGTAGGAGTCCAGCAGGGCTTCGCGGTCGTAGGTGCTGGTGGTGACGAGGACCTCGTCGGCCGCCGTCTCCTTCAGCACCGTCTCCAGCTCGTGGGCCACCTGTTCCCCGGTGCCCGCGAGCTGTCCGGTGAGCCCGGCCTCGTAGAAGCCGAACTCCTTGTCGGTCATGGGCAGTTGCTCCACGCGCTCGGCGGGCGGGAGCGGGGGGAACGTGCCGTGGGTGCGCGAGTACGCCATCGACCAGGCCTCCGGGACGAGGAGTCGTCGGGCCGCCTCGGGGGTGGCGGCCACGGCGATCGTGCCGGAGATGACGACGTACGGTTCCGGGGCCCACGGGGAGGGCCGGAAGCTGTCGCGGTAGTGGTCGATTCCGCGCCGCATCTTGTCGCGGTTGCGGAGGTCGCCGATGACCATCGGCAGGCCGGCCCGGGCCGCGATGTCGGCGCCCTCGCCCATCGCGAGCACGAAGGGCGGCACGCTCAGGCCCTCGGACGGTCGTGCGTGCGCGCCGGTGGGTGACGTGCCCCGGAACCAGTCGAGGAGTTCGTCGAGTTGTCCGGCGAAGTCGTCGGCGTCGTCCTTGTCGCGGCCCAGCGCCTTGCGCACGCCGTCGGTGAAGCCGACCGAGCGGCCGAGTCCCATGTCGATCCGGCCCGGGAACAGCGACTCCAGGACCCCGAACTGCTCGGCCACGACCAGGGGTTGGTGATTGGGCAGCATCACCCCGCCCGTCCCGACCCGGATGCTCCGGGTGGCCGAGGCGACGGCGGCGGCCAGCACGGTCGGCGCGGAACCGGCGACCCCGGGCACGCCGTGGTGCTCCGACACCCAGAACCGGTGATAGCCCAGCTCCTCGACCTCCCGCGCCAGCCGCACGGTGTCGCGCAGCGCCTCGGCGGGCGGGTGCCCCTCGCGGGTGCGGGACCGGTCGAGGACGGAGAAGGGGGTCGAGGCGATCACGGAGCTCACGTCAGGTTCAACGCCGGGGAGGCTACGGCATTCCCGCGGTCGCCCAGGTCAGTCCCCGGGGCGCAGCAGCCCGCGCTCGTACGCCTTCGCCAGCCGCTGCGGGACGAGGTGGCGTACGCCGTCGATCGTGACGGGTACGAGAGTGGGCGTCGTGGCCTTCCACTGGGCGCGGCGGTGGCGGGTGTTGCTGCGGGACATCTTCCGTTTGGGGACGGCCATGGGGATTCCTCCTCGGTGGGCTGGCGGGCACCGAGGACGCTATATGAAAATGGATCCCATTAGCAATTGGAGGTTCCGGGTGCGGCCCTCACCGCCGGGACCGGACGCGTGCGTCCCGGGGCGGGGCGATGAACTGAAGCTCCAGCGTGACGGGCGGCTCGGCGATCCCCGGCCCGCCCGCGGCCGCCCACTCCAGCACTTCCTCCGTGCAGTCGTCGTCCATCGCGAACCCGACCCAGGTCGGCCGCCCACCGGCCCGCCGCCCCGCGGCCGACGGCTGGACCACGATCACGTTGGCCTGGTCGCAGGGGCCCAGACAGTCCGTCGTACGGACGGCGAAACCGTGCTCGGCGGCGCCGGACCGCAGCCGTTCCAGCTGCCAGGCATGGTCCGTGCCCGGGTGTTTGTGCGGGTCGCCGCAGCAGCAGCCCCGGCAGACGACCAGGGTGCAGGGCCGGTCTCGGGCGGCGCCGATCAGGAACGTACGGGGAGCGGGAGTGGCGGCAGACATGCAAGAAGCATGAGGCCAGGCCTCCCGCGGGCCGTTGCCGGGGTGAAGGGTCCGGCTGTCTAGGGTGGGCGGGTGACTGCCGACAACAAGCGCCCGCTTGCCGTGTTCGACCTCGACAACACCCTCGCCGACACGGCGCACCGGCAGCGGTTCCTGGAGAACAAGCCGCGCGACTGGGACGGCTTCTTCGGCGCCGCGCCGCAGGACCCGCCGCTCGCGGAAGGCATCGCGCTCGCCCTTGAGTGCGCCGAGGAGTGCGAGGTCGTCTATCTGACCGGGCGGCCCGAACGCTGCCGGCGCGACACGCTCGCCTGGCTCGCCGCGCAGGGGCTGCCCGAGGGGCGGGTCCTCATGCGGCGCAACGACGACCGCAGGCCCGCCCGGCGCACCAAGCTGGAGATCCTCAAGCGGCTCGCACGCGACCGCGACATCCGGATCCTCGTGGACGATGACGAGCTGGTCTGCGACGACGCCGAACGGGCCGGGTTCAGGGTCGTACGGGCCCGCTGGACCGCCCCCTCCGCCGCGCTGGAGGCGGCACAGGAGGGGGAGGGCCGGACCTGAGAGCTGTGGCCGCTACGGCCGTCAGTCCTCGTCCTCGATGCGGAAGCCGACCTTCAGGCCGACCTGGAAGTGTTCGATCTGCCCGTTCTCGATCTGGCCCCTGACCTGGGTCACCTCGAACCAGTCCAGGCTGCGCAGGGTCTGCGCGGCGCGGGCGACGCCGTTGCGGATGGCCTGGTCGATGCCCTCGTGAGAGGTCCCGACGATCTCGGTGACCCGGTACGTGTGGTTGGACATGCGGGTACTCCTCTCGGCCGTGACGGGCGCGTCACGCGTCACTCCACCGTGCCCCACAGCGCGGCGGCGCGCGAGACGGCCCGTCACCCGTCGTCAGCGCACCACGCTCAGTGAGAGCGCGAAGCGTCCTTCCCGGTCGGTCCACCAGTGGGCCAACTCCAGCCCGGTCGCCGCCAGTTCGCCGCGCACGCCCTCCTTGCGGAACTTCGCCGAGATCTCGGTGCGGAGTTCCTCGCCGGCCGTGAAGTCGACGGCGAGATCGAGCGCCGGGATCTTCACGGTCTGGTCCGTGCGGGACCGCAGCCGCATCTCGATCCACTCGTTGTCGCTGTCCCAGAGGGCCACGTGGTCGAAGGCGTCGGCGTCGAAGTCGGCGCCCAGCTCGCGGTCGACGACGGTCAGGACGTTCTTGTTGAACGCGGCCGTCACCCCGGCCGCGTCGTCGTACGCCCTGACCAGGACCTCTTCGTCCTTGACCAGGTCCGTGCCGAGCAGCAGCGCGTCACCGGGGGAGAGGAGCGAGCGGAGGCCGGCGAAGAACGTGGCGCGCTCCGCCGGGAGCAGGTTGCCGATCGTGCCGCCGAGGAACGCCAGCAGGCGCGGGCCCGGTGTCTCCGGCAGGGTGAGGTCGCCGGTGAAGTCGGCGATCAGGGCGTGCACGTCGAGACCCGGCCGCTCCTCGATGAGGGCGTGCCCGGCCTGCGTGAGCGCGCTCTCGCTGACGTCGACGGGGACGTACACGGCCAGGCCGGTGAGCGCGTCGAGGAGGTGCCGCGTCTTGTCCGAGGAGCCGGAGCCCAGCTCGACGAGCGTGCGGGCGCCGGTCGCGGCGGCGATCTCGGCCGCGCGGTCGACGAGGATCTCCCGCTCGGCGCGCGTGGGGTAGTACTCGGGCAACTCGGTGATCTGCTCGAAGAGTTCGCTGCCGTGGGCGTCGTAGAACCACTTCGGTGGGAGTGTCTTCGGGGTGCTGGTGAGGCCTTGCAGGACGTCTGTGCGCAGGGCCGCGTCGGTGGCGTCCTCGGGGAGGGTGCGGGTGAGAAGGAACGGGCTCACGTGCGGGGCTCCTTCGACGGTGCGGGTGCCAGATCTTTGAGGGGGGTGAGGAGGACCTCGGTGCGGGTCGCGGTGAGCAGAGTGCGGTCGGGGGCCTCCTGCCAGTGCGGGTCGTCGTCGTAGGGCTCGGAGGCCACGACCGTGCGGCGGCCGGGCTCCGAGAGGTACCAGAGGGTGTCGCCCCAGGCGGTGGCGGCGATCGTCTCGCCGTTGGTGAGAAGGAGGTTGAGGCGGGAGCCGGGGGCCGCGTGAGCGACCTCCGTCACCGTGTCGGCCAGTGCCTGGCCCTCCTCGTCTCCGGCCCGCAGCCGGCTCAGGACCAGCGCCCAGATGAACGCCGAGTCGCAGCGGGCCTCCAGGGACAACAGGTCCACCGGCGGCAGGCGTTGGGCCAGGGCCGCCATCGTCCGCGGCCAGCCGGTGACCGCGCCGTTGTGGCTGAACAGCCAGGGTCCGGTGGCGAACGGCGCCGCCGCGGCCTCCCCGTCCGCACCCGCGAATGTCGCGTCCCGTACGGCGGCCAGCAGCGCCCCCGAGCGGACCACGCGGGCCAGGTCGGCGAAGGACTGGTCGCCCCAGATGGGCACGGCCCGCCGGTAGCGGCCCGGCACCGGATCGCCCTCGGCGTACCAACCGACCCCGAAACCATCGGCGTTGACCGTCCCGTGCCGCTGGCGCCGGGGCTCCCAGGACTGCCGGTAGAGGCTGTGCTCCGGGTCCACGAGGAGCCGGCCCAGCGGCTCCTCGGGTCCCAGGTACGCCAGATGACGGCACATCAGACGGCCCCCGAGCGGGCGGTGCGGAAGCCGGAGAAGATCTGCCGCCGGATCGGATAGTCCCAGTTGCGGAACGTACCCCGGCAGGCCACCTCGTCCACCGCGAACGAACCGCCCCGCAGCACCTTGTACTCCGGGCCGAAGAACACCTCCGAGTACTCCTTGTACGGGAACGCCTTGAAGCCGGGGTAGGGCAGGAAGTCGCTCGACGTCCATTCCCACACGTCACCTATCAACTGGCGTACGCCGAGCGGTGATTCGCCCGCCGGATAGCTGCCCGCGGGTGCCGGGCGCAGGTGGCGTTGGCCGAGGTTGGCGTGCTCGGGTGCCGGGTCGGCGTCGCCCCACGGGTAGCGCATCGAGCGGTCGGACGTCGGGTCGTGGCGGGCCGCCTTCTCCCACTCGGCCTCGGTGGGCAGCCGGCGCCCGGCCCAGCGGGCGTAGGCGTCCGCCTCGTACCAACAGACGTGCACCACCGGCTCGTTCAGCGGTACGGCCTCCGTGACGCCGAACCGGCGCCGCAGCCACTGGCCCGCCTCCCGACGCCAGAACTCCGGCGCCGTGAGGGAGCTGCGGCGGACGTGCGCCCAGCCCTCCTTCGTCCACCAGCGCGGGTCGTCGTAGCCGCCGTCCTCGATGAACGCCAGATACGCGCCGTTCGTCACCGGGGTCGTGTCGATGTAGAACGGGGCCACCTCCCGCCGGTGCGCGGGCCGTTCGTTGTCCAGCGCCCATGGCTCGGTGGAGGTGCCCATCGTGAACGGGCCGCCGGGGACCAGGACTTCGGCCGGACCGGTGAACAGCGGGACCGGTTCCGGGTCCGGGGCAGTCAACGCCTGTGGGCCCGTGCGGAGTTGATGGGTGATCAACATCGTTTCGTCGTGCTGCTGTTCGTGCTGGGCGACCATCCCGAAGGCGAAGCCCAGCTCGGTGAGCCGCGTCCCGCGGAAGGCGTGGCTCTCCAGTACGTCCGTCACCCGGCCGCGCACCTCGGCCGCGTACTGCCGGGCCTCCGCGGGCGGCAGCAGGGGCAGCGAGGGGCGTTCGGAACGCGGGTGCTCGAACGCGTCGTAGAGGCCGTCGATGTCGGGCCGCATCGCGTCCCGGCCGCCGACGGCCCGCAGCAGCCACAGCTCTTCCTGGTTGCCGATGTGCGCGAGGTCCCAGACCAGCGGGGACATCAACGGCGAGACCTGGGCGGTGAGTTCGGGCTCGTCCACGCAGCTCGTGAGGAGCGTGGTGCGGTCACGGGCCGTGGTCAGGGTGGTCAACGCCCGTTGCCTGAGCGCCTCGATATCGATGTCAGCAGTGGTGTCGGCGCCGGTGTCGGCGGCGATGTAGGCGTCGGTCATGTGCGGATGTCCTTCCCGTGCGGGCGGCTGTCCGTGCCGCGCACGCGGTCGAGCAGATCGTCGGCGGGGCAGCGGCCCCGGACGACATAGCGGTCGAAGTACGCGCGGACGGCGTCCGTGACCTCGGCGGTCGCGCCGAGGCGGGGCAGGGCCTCCAGGGCCGCCGCGAAACAGACGAGGGCGACCTCGTGCAGCTCCGGGTCGGACAGCCCGTAGCGGGCCGCGTCGATCCACAGCGGATTGTGCGGCGCGGGAAGCCCCTGGGACCTTTCGGCCAGCGGCTTCACGGCCCGGTAGGCGGTCTCGGCGGCCTCCGGGTCGTCGAACAGCGCCGTCGTGACGGCCAGCGGCACGATCCAGCCGTCGTCGCCGGGCTGCGCGTCGATCATGCGCAGTTCGAGATGGCCGCGCGGTCTGACCGGCGGGAACAGCGTCGAGACGTGGTAGTCGAGATCCTCACGGGTCGGCGGCCTGGGCGCCCCCGACCTGATCCACTCCCGGAACGTCAGCTCCTCCGGGACCTCCCACGGGCCGCTGTCCTGCCGTATGCACATCACCGGCGAGTCCAGGACGTGATCGGTCCAGGCGTCACGCGGCTGCGCGTCCAGGGTCGGACCGCCCGCTCGGCCGGGGCCGATCTCCATCCAGATCAGCTGCCGGGTGGAGCGCCAGCCGGTGGGGCTGCGGCCGACCAGCGGGGAGTTGGCGAACGCGGCCACCAGGACCGCGCCCAGCTGGTGCGCCAGCCACCAGCGCCGCCCGAGGCCGAGCGGGCCCGGCTCCTCGTAGCCGGCGTCCAGGCACACCTGCACGGACGCCGAGGAGCACATCATGCGGCGGCCCGCGCCGCCGGTGCGGTCGAGGCAGCGCTCCATGGCGTCGTAGCGCGGCTCGTGCAGGAACCGGCGCGGCGGGTGCCAGGGATCGTGGCCTACGCCGACCAGCCCCAGGTTGTCGCGGCGCAGGACGGCGCGGACGGTGTCGAGATCCTGGGAGACGGAACCGATGCACTCCATCAGGGAGGCGGCGGGCGACGAGCTGAGTTCCAGCTGGCCGCCGGGCTCGACGGTGAGCGCCGACCTCAGAGGCACGGTCCTCAACGCGGCGTAGGCCGCTTCGAGTCGTTCGGGTGTCACGGGGAGCTGCGGCATGCGCAGCTCGTGGACGAGCCATTCCACTTCGACCCCGAGCGTTCGGGGCGGACCGGTCTTGAAGCAGATGCCCCTGACCAGGGCTTCCACCTCGGGTTCGGTGACCGCGGTACGGGGCTCCGTACAGTCGCTACAGTCACTTGCCGTATCGGACATGTCGGGATCCTCCTGAGATTCCACCATGCCACCGGCCCGGTTTCGGTTGGGCCCGGGTCGGCACACTCGTACCACCCAAGACCCTCGTGCCGCGTCGCACAAGGGTGCGTATCGGCACGTTCGGGATCGGTAATCTCCGGTTCTCCGGCTGTTCGCGGAGCCCGGAAACTCCGTTGCACCGCACGACCAGCATCGCTCAGGATGCAGGTATGAGCACGACGGGGGAGAACGCGGGGGAGATCGCGGGGCGCGCGGTCATGGCGTACACGGGGGTTATGCCATGAGCGCGCGCCTGCGCGGCATCGCGCAGCAGACCGAGCAGATCGTGGCGGCCGGGGGGTACCGCGCGGCGGACGGGCGCGAGGTGTCCATCGCCGCGCAGACCGAGGCGGCCCGCGCAGGTACACGCCTGCACGGGCCGGAACCGGTGCGGACACCACCGTTCTCGCCCGCGGAGACGCTCTTCGAGGTCACCGGCGAGAGCAGCCTGGAGGCCGCGCGCCGGCTCACCGGCCCGGTCGCCGTCCTGAACTTCGCCTCGGCCCGCAACCCGGGCGGCGGTTTCCTCAAGGGCGCGCAGGCCCAGGAAGAGGCCCTGTGCCGCGCCTCCGCGCTGTACACGTGCCTGCTCGAAGCCCGCGGTTTCTACGACCATCACCGCGCCCACCGCGACCCGTTCTACACGGACCGGGTCATCCACTCACCGGCCGTCCCCGTCTTCCGCGACGACAAGGGCCGGCTCCTGGACGAGCCGTACACCGCCGGATTCCTGACCGCCGCCGCGCCGAACGCCGGTGTCGTGCTGCGCACGGCACCGGAGCGCGCGGCCGAACTGCCGCACGCCATCGCCGTACGGGCGGAGCGGGTGCTGGAGACGGCCGTGGCGCACGGCTACCGGCGGCTGGTCCTGGGCGCCTGGGGCTGCGGGGTGTTCCAGAACGACCCGGCGCAGGTCGCGGGGGCCTTCCGCACGCTGCTAGGGCCGGGCGGACGGTTCGCCGCAGCCTTCGAGCAGGTGGTGTTCGGTGTCCTGGACCGCACGCCGGGTGCCACGGTCCTGGACGCCTTCGTACGGGCGTTTCCGGAGCGTCAGCTCCAGAGCTAGCCCCTCAGGTCGAGCAGCGCCGGCCGCTCAGGTCCAGCCGTAGCGTTCGTGCAGCCGGTGCCGGACGAGGTTGAAGCGCATCTGGTCGATCGCGCACGCCTCCCGGCGCATGCCGTCCTCGTGCAGGCGCAGGACGCGGTCCACGTCGACCCACGAGTCGCGCCCGGACTTGTCCCACGGGCCGCTGCCGATCGCCACCCACTCGCGGTCGCCGTCGTGGCGCTTGCTGGACAGCTGGACGGCGAGCAGGGTCCCGCCGTGCTCACGGGCCACGACGAGTACCGGGCGGTCCTTGCCCCGGCCGTCGTTCTCCTCAAAGGGCACCCAGGTCCAGACGATCTCACCGGGGTCCGGATCGCCGTCGTGCGCGGGGGAGTACTCGGTACGGACCTTGCCGACCTCACGGGCGTCGGCCTCGGTCGTGGCGGTGGGGCCGAAGCGGCCCGGGACGTTCTCATCGGTAAAGGCGGTCACGGGGGGCACCCTAAACGGTGTCCCCCGTGAGCCGTACGTCAGCCTCCCTGTGCGGTCACTTCTCGTCCGTCTCCACCGGCACCTTCTGTGACGGCGGTGGCACACTTCCGTTGAGGGCCGAAGTCCCGTTCGGGGCCTGGCCGTTCTCGTTCATCGAGGAGAGCAGCTGGCGGGCCAGACCGAGACCCGCGCCGCCCATCGTGAGCGCCTTGGCCAGCATCTCCGCCATGCCGTCGGCGCCGTTGAGGACCACCATGTTGTCGACGCTGCCGAACGCGGACGCGCCGGCCTTGACGATCTCCGGCCAGTTCTCGGCGAGTTGCTGCGCGACCACGGCCTCCTGGTTCTCGGCGAGCGCCGCGGCCCTCGCCTTGATGGCCTCCGCCTCCGCGAGCCCCTTGGCCCTGGTCGCCTCGGCCGCCGCGAGACCCTTCGCCTGTACGGCGGCGGCCTCGGCCTCACCGGTCGCCCTGACCCGGGTCGCCTCGGCGGCGGCCGCCAACTCGGTCTCCCTGGCCCTGGCCTGCGCTCCGGAGATCAGAGCGTCGCGCTCGCCCTCCGCGAGGGTGCGCTTCTCGTAGGCCTGCGCGTCCGCCGGCTTGCGGACGTCCACCTGGAGTTGCTGTTCCCGCCGCTGCGCCTCCAGTTCGGCGACCCGGGTCTCCTGGACCACGACCTCCTGCCGGGCCGCCGCGTCCGCGAGCGGACCGGCCTGCTGCGCCTCCGCCGCCGCCTTGTCCCGCTCGGCCTGGTAGCCGGCCTGGAGGATCTCGCTGTCCCGGGTGGCCTCCGCCATCCGCGCGAACGAGGCCTGCTCCGCCTCGGTGGCGTGCCGGTTCGCCTCCGCCTGCGCGATCCGCGCATCGCGCTGCACTGCCGCCGCGTGCGGCATCGCCAGGTTCTTGATGTACCCCGTCGGGTCCTCGATCTCGTGGATCTGCAGCGAGTCCACGATCAGGCCCAGCTTCTCCATCTCCGAGCCGCAGGCGGCCCGGGTCTGGCCCGTGAGCTTGTCCCGGTCGCGGATCATGTCCTCGACCGTCAACCCGCCCACAATGGACCGGACATGACCGGCGAAGACGTTGTGCACCCGCTCCGACATCAACTTCTGCTGGTCGAGGAAACGACGGCCCGCGTTGGCGATCGACACGAAGTCGTCGCCGACCTTGAAGATGACCACGCCCCGCACCTTGAGCGGAATGCCCTGGGTGGTCACGCAGTCCACATGCAGTTCGGTCTCGTTCAGGTCGAGGGAGAGCTTGCGCACCGCCTGCACGCCGGGCAGCACCAGCGTGCCGCGCCCCGTGACGATACGGAATCCCATGCCCGGCTCAAGGCCTTCGGTACGGTGTTTGGAGCCCGAGATGATGAGGGCCTCGTTCGGCTCCGCGACCCGCCACATCGACTTGAACAGACCGATCAGTACGAGAACGGCGGCAACCGCCAGTCCCGCTACGACGCCGACAACCATCGGCATTCGCCCCCTTGTGATGGTGCCCTTACGGCACCGAACGAAGGGAGTGTGCGCCTGCGCGACACCGGGGTACAGACGTTGACGGATCCTTGTTGCAAGGTTGACGCGATCAGCCTTGAAACGGCACTCACCTGCTGGTAAGCAAGCTCAACTGTCGTACGCCTCTGTTACGTAGACGGTGCGTGGAGGTAGGTATTCCACCACCATCACCACGGTCCCCTGTTCGATCCGGCCCGTGCCGGTGGCGGCGTACGCGAGGAAGTGCTCGGCGCCCCCGCGCACCCGGACGATCACCTCACCGACGAGCCCGGGCCCGACCGTTCCGGTGACCCGCCCCATCAGCCCGACCATCGGCGCATCGTCCATGGTCACAGAGTACGGGCCGAACAGGACTACGCCGCCGGGGAATCCGCGGCGACCGCCGCCGGCCACTTCTCGTGCCAGCGCAGGTCCGCCTCCACCTGCGCGGCGAGCGACAGCAACAGGGGCTCGCTGTTCGACGGGCCCAACAGCTGGGCGCCGACCGGGAGTCCGTCGCCCACGAAGCCCGCGGGGATGTTGACGCCGGGCCAGCCGAGGATATTCCACGGCCAGGCATAGGGACAGGCGGCGACCATCGCGCGGTCGGTGGCCAGGCCGTCGAGGTCGAGCATCGCGCCGACAGGGGGCGGGGGAGCGGCAGTTGTCGGCGCGAGGACCAGGTCGTACATCCCGAAGAACGCGCCGAACCGGTCGTGCAGGGTCGCCTCCGCGCGCCGCGCCGCCCGCAGCGGGGCCCCGCCGAGCAGGCGGCCGAGCCGGGCGGCCTCCAGAGTGCGGCGGTCGAGGAGTTCGGGATGCGGCGCCTCGCGGACCCGCTCGGCGAGGCCGACGGTGGCGCGGGGGAGGAAGGTCAACCCGATCTGCCCGTACGGCGGATCGTCCTCCACGACCGTGTGGCCCAACTGGGCCAGTTTCTCGGCGAGTTCGAGGACCCGAGCCCGTACGTCCGGTCGCAGCCGGGCGGGCAGCGCGGTGAACGGCGGTTTCAGGGAGAGGGCGATGCGCAGGCGGCCGGGGTCGCGGCCCACCGCCTCCGACAGGGTGAGCGCGGGCGGCTGGTGCGGGTCCCGTGCGTGGTTGCCGCTCGCCGCGTCCAGGAGCAGGGCCGCGTCGGCGACCGTACGGGCGAGGGTGCCGTTGACCGTGATGCCCTGGAACGACTCGCCGCGCGGCCAGGTCGAGATGCGGCCGCGCTGCGGCTTGACGCCGATGAGGTGGGTCCAGGACGCGGGAATGCGCACCGAACCGGCGCCGTCCGAACCGAGCGCGGCCGGGACCAGCCCCGCGGCGACCGCGGCCGCCGAACCACCCGACGAACCCCCGGGCGTATGACGGGAGTTCCACGGATTGCGGGTCTCCCCGAACGCGGGCCCCTCGGTGAACGGCCACTGCCCGAACTCGCAGGTGTTCGTCTTCCCGACGATGACGGCCCCGGCCGCCCGCAGCCGCCGTACCGCCTCCCCGTCCTCGGCCACCGGAGGGAACTCGCCCCGGCAGCCGAACGCGGTCGGTTCGCCCGCCACGTCGGTGTCGTCCTTGACGGCGACCGGCACCCCGAGCAGCGGCTTGCGCACCCCGGCGGCCAGTTCCTTGTCCGCGGCTTCGGCCTCGGCGAGCGCCGCTTCCCTTCGTACGACCCGAAAGGCGTTCAGGGAAGGCTGAGTTGCCTCGATCCGGGCCAGGGCCTCCTCGGTCAGTGCCCGTGCGGTCACCTCCCCGGCGGCCAGCGCACGGGCGGACTCGGCCAGGCCTGCGGAACGGTCGGGCGTCATGCGGCACCTCCGGAAGCGCTTGGTCTACCGAACGGTAACGTCCGGGCGCCCGGTGTGCCGCGGATGCGGCAACTTCCGCCCGGGCATGGGTGGTTCGGCCCTGACCACAGGCGTCCCACAGAGATCGTCCAGCATTGCGCAAACCATTGACGTGCCCCTGACCCACCCCTACCTTCTGACCGAATTCACGAACTGGGTTCGATATGACGAACACCGAGTCTCCGGGAGAGCCGCCCGTGACCACACGTCCCCCCACGCCGTCCCGCCGTACCCTGCTGCGCGCGCTGGCCGTCCTGCCCGCCTCGGCACTCGTCCTGGGTGAGGCGCCCGGACTGCTCGGCACGGCGCTGGCCGCCGCCCCGGCGAGCGGCTACGCCACCCGCTACACGATCGTCCCGTTCCTCAACAGCGACGACGGCACCGTCAACGTCTACCAGTCCGACGACGCCACCGACTTCCGTCTCGTCCAGGCCTCGGCCTACACCCCGCCGAGCAACCGCATCCGCGACGCGAGCGTGTTCAAGCACACCGACGGCTCCTACTACCTGACGTACACCACCCACACCTGGGAGGACGTCAGCACCACCATCGGCTTCGCGCGCAGCGCCGACCGGGTCAACTGGACGTTCCTGTACGACTACACGGTCCCGATCACCAACCTGTCGCGTGCCTGGGCGCCCGAGTGGTTCGTGGACAGCGACGGCAGTGTCAACGTCATCGTGTCCTGCTCGACCACCGACGACGAGTGGATCTTCACGCCGTACCGGCTGAAGGCGTCCAACTCCGCGCTGACGGCGTGGAGTTCACCGGTCGCCCTGTCCGGCATCGGCTCGAACCACATCGACACGTACATCGTGCGGATCGGCTCGACCTACCACGCGTTCACCAAGAACGAGACGGCGAAGTACATCGAGTACGGCACCGCGACCAGCCTCACCGGCCCCTACACGATCTCGAAGACCGGCGACTGGGCCGGCTGGGGCAGCTACCGCGAGGGCCCCTCGGTGGTGCGGCTCGACAACGGCGGCTGGCGGATCTTCTTCGACGGCTACGGCGACGGCACCTACTATTACAGCGACAGCTACGACACCTTCGCCACCTGGTCCGCGCCGACCGCGCTCACCACGCTCTCCGGTACGGCACGGCACTTCACGGTCATCAAGGAGACGGTGTCCGGCGGCCCGAGCCTCGCGACCGGTGTCACCCGCTCCTTCCAGTCCGCCAACTACACCACCCGCTACTGGCAGGAGGTGTCCTCCCTGCTCAACCTGCCGGTGGTGACCAGCTCCAGCACCACCGCGCTGAAGCAGGCGTCCACGTTCACCGTCGTCGCCGGCCTCGCCGACGCGACCGGCTTCTCCTTCCGGGACTCGGCCGGCAACTACCTGCGCCACTACGACTTCCGGGGCCGGTTCGACGCCAACGACGGCACCGCGACCTTCGCCGGGGACGCCACGTTCTACGCCCGCACGGGCGCCACCACCGGCGCGCTGCGCTTCGAGTCGTACAACTACCCCGGCCACTACCTGCGCCACTACAACTACCAACTGCGGGTGGACCCGACGGACGGTACGGCCCTCTTCCGGACGGACAGTTCGTTCGTGCCCGTGACGGCCTGGGCCTGAGCCGTGACTGGGGTTCGCCGGAACGGGGCAGGATGCCTGCGAAAGTGATCGACCATGGCCTGGAGGCGCTGGGCGCATGAGCAGCACGGCAGGAACACGGATCCGCGAACTGATCGTCACCCCGATCGCCTTCCGCGACCCGCCCCTCCTCAACTCGAACGGCGTCCACGAACCACTCGCCCTGCGATGCGTCCTCCAACTCGTGCTGGAGGACGGCACCGTGGGCCTCGGCGAGTCCACCGGCGGCGCGGTCCGGCTGGAGCGACTTGAGGCGGCCGCGAAGGTCGTCGTGGGGCTGGACGTCTTCGACACGACGGCACTCGTCGCCGCGATCGACACCGCCCTGCTGCCGACCGTCCCCAGCTCCCACGAACGCGGCTGGACCTCCTCGGCGGTGGAGGTGGCCTGCCTCGACGCACAGGGCAAGCTGCTCGGACGCCCGGTCAGCGACCTGCTCGGCGGCAAGGTCCGCGACGCCGTGCCCTTCGCCGCGTACCTCTTCTACAAGTGGGCCGAGCATCCCGCCCTCGACGGCGGGCCCGCGGTCGGCGACGACTGGGGCGAGGCGCTGGACCCCGCCGGGATCGTCGCGCAGGCCCGGCTCATGCAACAGCGGTACGGCTTCCGGTCGTTCAAGCTCAAGGGCGGTGTCTTCCCGCCCGACGAGGAGATCGCCGCGATCAGGGCGCTGGCCGAGGCCTTCCCGGGGCAGCCGCTGCGGCTGGACCCCAACACGGCCTGGACGGCGGAGACCTCGACCTACGTGGCCCGCCAACTGGACGGCGTACTGGAGTACTTGGAGGACCCGACCGCCACCATCGACGGCATGGCGCGGGTCGCGAAGGAGTCGCCGCTCCCGCTCGCCACCAACATGTGCGTGGTCGCCTGGGAGCATCTGCGGCCCGCGATCGAGCAGCGCGCGATCCAGGTCCTCCTCACCGACCACCACTACTGGGGCGGGCTGCGCCGGACCCGTGAACTGGCCGTCGTCTGCGAGGTGTTCGGGCTCGGGCTGTCCATGCACTCCAACTCGCACCTGGGCATCAGCCTCGCCGCCATGACCCATGTCGCCGCCGCCATCCCCAACCTCGACCACTCCTGCGACACGCACTACCCGTGGAACTCGGCCGACGACGTCATCGTCCCCGGGGTGCTGGAACTGCGCGACGGCGCGGTCAAGGTGCCCACCGGCCCCGGCCTCGGCGTGGAACTCGACCACGACGCCCTCGACCGGCTGCACCGGCTCTACCTCGACTCGGGTGTGCGCGGCCGGGACGACACCGCCTACATGCGGCGCGTCCAACCCGACTACGAACTGAGACTCCCGCGCTGGTGACGGGACCGGCTCCGACCAGGGAGCAGGTCACCACAGGGGTTGTGCAAAACGTTTTGGATCCTTAACGTCCGGTTCGAACGGAAGGATCCGCATCATGCGCCGACTCATGGTGACCTCCTGCTCGGTGCTCGTCGTGCCCGAGCGGGGCCCCTGCCGAGTGGAGACGGACCAGGACATCCTGGTCGAGGACGGCATCATCGCCTGGCTCGGTCCGGCGGGCTCCGGGCCGGACCACGCCGGCGCGGAGAGCGTGGACGGTACGGGACTGGTCGCCGTACCGGGGCTGGTGAACGCCCACACGCACGGCCCGATGACGCTGATGCGCGGGGCCGCCGAGGACGTGAGCGTGGAGGCATGGTTCAACGAGCGGGTGTGGCCCATGGAGGTCAACCTCACCCCCGCCGACATCGGCCTCGGCGCGGCGCTGGCCTGCGCGGAGATGCTGCTCAGCGGGGTGACCACCTTCGCCGACCACTACTTCCACGCCGAGCGGATCGCCGAGGCCGTCGTACGCACCGGAATCCGGGCCGACATCGCGCCGACGTACTTCAGCAGCCGGGGCCGGGCCGCGCTGGAGGAGAGCGCCGAGACCGCCGCCGCCCTGCACGGCACCGGCGACGGACGGATCACCGCGTCGCTGGGCCCGCACGCGCCTTACACCGTCGAGGACGCGGACCTGGTCCGGCTCGCGGAACTGGCCAAGGAGACGGGCCTGCGCATCCACATCCACGCCGCCGAGCACCTGGAGCAGACCGAGTCGAGCCTCGCCCGGCGCGGCATCACCCCCATCACCGTGCTGGAGCGGACCGGTGTGCTGGACGCGGGCGCGCTGATCGCGCACGGCTGCGGCATCGTCCCCGAAGACCTGCCGACACTGGCGGCGCACCGGGACCGTACCGGCGTGGCCTGCTGTCCGAAGGTCTATCTGAAGCACGCCCTGTCCCCGCTCACTCCGGTAAGGAGCTTGCTGGGCGCGGGAGTTGCCGTCGGGGCGGGGACGGACGGGGCGGCCGGGCACAACACGCTGGACGTGTGGGAGGCGATGCGGCTGGTCGCGCTGACCCAGAAACAGGCGGAGCGGGACGCCACCTGGATGACGGTCTCCGACACGGTCCGGCTGGCCACGCGCGGTGGGGCCCGGGCGCTCGGACTCGGCGACCGGATCGGCGCGCTCGAACCGGGCCGGGCCGGTGACATCGTCCTGGTCGACCTGGGCGGAGCGCACTGCCGACCGCTGCACGACCCGGTGGCGGCCCTGGTCTACAGCGTCCGGGCGAGCGATGTGCGCACGGTCGTGGTGGACGGCCGGGTCGTGGTCCGGGACGGTCGGCTGCTGACCCTGGACCTGCCGGAACTGCTGGCCGAGATCGAGGCACGCGTGCCCGCGCTCCTGGACACCTCGCACGGCAGAGCGGTGCAGCACTATGACCCGTGAGCCGGACGAGCGCAGCCGCCGGGTGCGGCGGCCCGCGTCGATCAAGGACGTGGCGGCCGCCGCCCGGGTCAGTCCGACCACGGTGTCGCACGTGCTGAGCGGCAACCGGCCGGTCGCCGAGGAGACCGCCGAACGCGTCCGCGCCGTCGTCAGTCGACTCGGCTACGTCCCGGCCTCAACTGCCCGCAATCTCCAGGCAGGTTCGACCAACGTCATCGGTCTGCTGGTGCCCGACATCACCAACCAGTTCTTCGCCGAACTCGCCAAGGGCGTCGACGACGCCGCCCACGACCTGGGCTACGGGGTCATCCTGTGCAACACCGAGTTCGACCCCGACCGCGAGGACCGCTATCTGGAGATGCTGCGCGGCCGTTTCATCGACGGCATGGTGTACGCCTCCGGTTCGCCGCCCTCGCGCGGCCGACTGGCGTCGCTGCTGGGCCGGTTCCCCATCGCCCTCGCGGACGAGGTCGTTCCCGGACTGCTTGAGCAGACCATCCTGGTCACCGCCGACCACCGCGCGGGCGGCCGCCTGATCGGGCAGCACCTGCGGGAGCTGGGCCACCGCCGGGTCCTCGCGATCAGCGGCCCGGTGGACCTGGTCAGCAGCCTGGAGCGGATCGCCGGTTTCCGGGAGGCGTTCGGCGACACCGGAGTCACCGAGGTCGAGGGCGCCTTCGTCGAACGGTCCGGCTACGACCTGGTCGCCACAGCCCTGGAGCAGGGCGGCCGGCGCCGCTTCACCGTGGTGTTCGCCGCCAACGACCTGATGGCACTCGGCGCGATCGCCGCCCTGGAGGACGCCGGCCTGCGCGTCCCCGACGACGTCTCGGTGGCGGGCTTCGACGACATCATGCTCGCCTCCCGCGTCCACCCCCGCCTCACCACCGTCCACCAGCCCGCCTACGACGTCGGCCGCACGGCCGGCGCCCAACTCCTCAGCTACGTCCACCGGGACGAGGTGCCCCCCGCCTCCCGGCACATCCTGCCGGTCCGGCTGAAGGTGCGCGCCAGCACAGCTCCCGTGCGCCCGGCCCGCTGACCACCTCGCACACAGACCACCGCACACATCACAGGAAGGCCGTGCCGCGATGCCCCATGTCCTCGTCGTGGGTGAGTCCTGGTTCACCCACTCCGTCCACCAGAAGGGCTTCGACTCCTTCTTCACCTCCGAGTACGTCGAGGGCGCACACGTCTTCCTCGACGCGCTCCGCGAACGCGGCCACACGGTGACGTACGTCCCGGCCCACGAGATCCCGAGCAGACTGCCCACCACGGCCGAGGGCCTTCAGCCGTACGACGTCGTCGTGATCAGCGACGTCGGGGCCAACAGTTTCCAGCTCACGCCGGAGACCTTCACCCGCTCCGTGCCCTCACCGGACCGAACCGAACTGCTGCGCGCCTACGTCGAGTTGGGCGGCGGCCTGCTGATGGTGGGCGGCTATCTCACCTTCACCGGCATCGACGCCAAGGCCCGCTGGGGCCGCACACCGCTGGCCCCTGCGCTGCCGGTCGCCCTGCACGACCGGGACGACCGGGTGGAGTTGCCCGCCGGGGCCGCGCCGCGAGTCGTCGCCCGGCACCCGGTGGTCGACGGGCTGGACGCGACCTGGCCGGACCTGCTCGGCCTCAACGAGGTGACGGTAAAGGACGGTTCGGACCTCCTCGTCGAGTGCGCGGGCCATCCACTCCTGGCCGTGGGCGGCTACGGCGCGGGAAGATCCGCGGCCTTCACCTCCGACCTCGCGCCGCACTGGGCCCCGCCTGCCTTTCTTGACTGGAAGGGCTACCCCGAGCTGTGGGACCGCCTGGTCCGCTGGCTCGCCCGAACTCCGGTGGGGGAGGAGGCCTGATGGTCACGCCCCACATCTCCGCCGCTGCCGGCGACTTCGCGCCGGACGTGCTGATGCCCGGCGACCCACGCCGGGCACGCCGGATCGCCGAAACGGTCCTTCAGGACGCCCGGCTGGTCACCGACGTGCGCGGCATCGAGGGATACACCGGAACGTACAAAGGCGCGCCGCTGTCCGTGCTGGCCTCCGGGATGGGGATGCCGTCGGTCACGATCTACGCCACCGAACTGTTCCGTTTCTACGGCGTGCGCCGCATCGTGCGGGTGGGCACCGCAGGCGGCATCCCCGCCTCGGTGGGTCTCCGTGACGTCGTCGTGGCCACCGCCGCGCACACCGACTCGGCGATGAGCAGCCGTCGTATCGACGGAGTGCACCTGAGCCATTCCGCCTCCTTCGGGCTGGCCGCGGCCGCCGTACAGGCTGCCGGGACCGGACCGCACATCCACGTCGGGCCCGTGTTCACCACCGACCACTTCTATCTCGAACGGCCTTTGCTGTTCGAGCAGTTGGAGGCGCACGGCACCCTCGCCGTGGAGATGGAGGCAGCGGGTCTGTACGCGACAGCCGCCGCCGAGGGCGGTCACGCGCTCGCCGTCCTGACGGTCAGCGATCACGTGCGCCACGCGGAGGCGCTCACACCGGCCGAGCGCGAGAGCGACTTCGACCGAGCCGTCACCATCGCGGCCGGCGCACTGATCACGGAAACAATCTCCTAACACGAGAGACCAAAAAGACCCGTAGCCAAAACGTTTTGCCTTGCATACCTTTCGACCAATGGCGAAGGACTGCCGCCGCTAGAGAAAGAGAATCCAAGCGATGAACAAGATCAGAATTCTGGGGGCTGTGGCGGCGCTCTCGCTCACCCTCGCCGCATGCGGCGCCTCGACGGACTCGGAATCCTCTCAGGCCGGGAAATCCGGAAAGCTGCGCATCAAGTTCGTCATCAACGGAAACCTCGGCGACCGTTCCTTCTTCGACTCGGCGTACGCGGGCCTGAAGAAGACGGAGAAGGACCTCGGGTACAGCCTGAAGGTCGTCGAGCTGGGCAGCGACCGCACCAAGTGGTCCTCCGGCTTCGAGGACGCGGCCTCCGGTGACGACTACGACGTACTCGCCGCGGGCACGGTCGACACCGTCGGCTTCATCTCCAAGCTGGCCCCCGAGTACCCGGACAAGAAGTTCTGGCTCTTCGACGGATCCGTCGACTACACGGGCAAGAGCGGCTGTTCCAACAAGTGCGCGAACGTCTACTCCGTCACCTTCAAACAGAATGAGGCCGCCTATCTGGCCGGATTCCTCGCCGACAAACTCGTCGCCGCCAAGGCCCTTCCCGGAAGTGGCGGAAACGGGAAGGTGGGAGTGATCGGCGGAGTTCAGATACCGGTCATCGAGGACTTCGTCATCGGTTTCAAGGCAGGCTTCAAGGCGGCGGGCGGAAATCCGTCCTCCGGGGTTCTCGTGCAGTACGTCGGCGGCGACAACCCGTTCGGCGACCCGGCCAAGGGCAAGCAGATCGCCTCGGCGATGTACGGGCAGGGCGCCGAACTGGTGTGGCCCGTCGCCGGATCCTCCGGCCTCGGAGCCTTCGAATCGGCCGTCGCCGCCAAGCGGTACACCTTCGGCGTCGACTCCGACCAGTTCAAGACGCTCACCGACGCGTCCCAGCGGCAGACCGTCGTCACCTCCATCCTGAAGAACGCCGGCAACGCCCTCTACCTGGCGGCCGAGGCGAACAAGGCCGGCACGCTCGCCTACGGCAAGCCGGCCGCCGTGGGTCTGGCCGACAACGGCGTCGGTTACGTCGACAACGCCAACTTCGACAAGCTCGTCCCCGCCGCCGTGCGCACCGAGCTCGAAGCGCAGGCCGCGAAGGTCAAGTCCGGTGCCGTCAAGGTCCCTTCGGCCTTCTGACCTCCGAGGAACACTGGTGGAACCCATTCAGGAAGCCGACGAAACCCTCGCCGGAGCCCCTCCCGCCCTGGAGGCCGTGGGCCTGGGCAAGACCTACCCCAACGGCACCCGCGCCGTCAGCGGCGTCGACCTGTCCGTACCCCGAGGTGAGATCAGGGCGATCGTCGGCCAGAACGGCGCCGGCAAGTCCACGCTGATGAAGCTGCTGTACGGACTCGAACAGCCCTCGGCCGGCCAACTGAGCGTGCACGGGCGGCGGGTCAGGTTCGCCGGGCCGCAGGACGCCATCGCCCTCGGCGTGGGCATGGTCCACCAGAACCTCATGCTGGTCCCGTCGTTCACCGTCGCCGAGAACGTCGTCCTGGGCGTGGAACCGGGCCGGGCGGGCCGCGTCGACCGCGCGGCAGCCGTCGAACGCACCGCGGCGCTGGCCGAGGAGTCGGGACTCGCCGTCGACCCGGAGGCCAGGGTCGACACGGTGTCCGTCGGGATGCGCCAACGCACCGAGATCCTCAAGGCCCTGCACCGCGGCGCCCGCATCCTGATCCTCGACGAGCCCACCGCCGTCCTCACGCCCCAGGAGACCACCGACCTCTTCACGGCGATCCGCCGACTGCGCGACGCGGGCATGACCGTGCTGTTCATCTCGCACAAGCTCAAGGAGGTACGGGAGATCAGTGACCGGGTCACCGTCATGCGCGCCGGTTCGGTGATCGGCACCGTACGCACAGAGGAGGCGACGCCCGCGCAACTCGCGTCCATGATGGTCGGCCGGGAGATGTCCCTCGACGTGTCGAAGCACCCGGCCCGCCCCGGGGCCAACACCCTCCGGGTGCGCGGACTTTCGGGTCCCGCCGTGCACGGCGTCTCCCTCGACATCGCGGCCGGGGAGGTCGTCGGCCTCGCGGGTGTCGAAGGGAACGGCCAGACCGAACTCGTCGAACTCCTCGCCGGACTCCGCCGCCCCACCGGCGGAACAGTCACCGTGGACGACACCGACGTCACCCACCTCGACGCGGCAGGCCACCGCAGGGCCGGCGTCGCCCACGTACCCGAGGACCGGCTGACCAACGGGGCCGCCCTGGACCGCTCCATCGCCGACAACCTGATCGTCGACCGCCACGACCGGCCCCCCGCCGCCCGCCGAGGCATTCTGCGCACCCGCCGCATACGAGAACTCGCCGAGGACCTCATCAGCCGCTACGCGATCCGCGCCCCGCACCCCGACGCGGCGGCCGGCGCCCTGTCCGGCGGCAACCTGCAAAAAGTCGTCGTCGCCCGCGAACTCTCCGCCGAGCCACGCCTGTTGCTCGCCGCACAGCTGACCCGCGGCGTCGACATCGGCGCCATGCACTTCATGTACGAGCGGCTCGTCGAGGCCCGTGACGCGGGCGCGGCGGTGCTGCTGGTCTCCGCCGACCTCGGTGAACTCCTCGCGCTCTCCGACCGGTTGCTGGTCATCAAGGACGGCCGTCTCGTCGCCCGCTTCGACGACCCGGCCGAACTCACCGAGGAGACCACCGGTTTGTACATGCTCGGTGTCGAACGGCATCCGGACGAGCGGATCACGGCAGGTGTCCGATGACCTCGACCATGGAACCGGCGGCGGAACAGCAGGAGTTGCCCGAGACGCGGGAGCGCCGGGAGTTCCTGGCCACCCGACGCCGTACGGTGGCCGTCGAGTTGACGATGACCGTACTGACCGTCGCCGTTGCCGTCCTCATCGCCTTCCTGGTGGTCCTGGCCACCGGCAAGGACGCCGACGGAGCGCTGGACGCCCTGCTCACCGGCCCGTTGGAGCGCACCCCGAGGATCGGCCGCTGGCTCGCCGACGCCACCACGCTCTCGCTGCTCGGCCTGTCCGTCGCCATCCCCTTCCGGGCCCGGCAGATCAGCCTCGGCGCGGAGGGCCAGGTGTACGCCGGTGCCCTGGCGAGCGCCCTGGTGGCGATCAACCTCCATCTCCCGCCCGTAGCCGCCGTGTTGGTGCCGCTCGGCGCCGCCGCCCTCGCCGGGGGAGCGCTGGGCGCCGTACCCGGAGTGATGAAGGCCCGCCTCGGCGCCAACGAGATCGTCGCCACGCTGATGCTGAACGCCGTCGTGGTGCGCGTCTTCGACTACCTCCTCACCGACCACCTCAAGGCCCCCGGCAGCAGCGCCGTACAGTCCGCCCCGGTGCGCCCCGACTCGGCGCTGCCCCTCCTCTCGAACTTCTTCGAAGTCCCCCTGGACCAGGCGAACATCGGCCTGTTCGGCATGCTCGCGGTCGCCGCGGCCGTCTGGTTCCTGCTCGCCAGAACCCCGCTCGGCTACCGCATCCGCGTCACCGGCTCCAACCCGGACTTCGCCCGCTACGGCGGTCTCGACGTGCCCCGCACCATCGAGTGGAGCTTCGTCATCGGCGGCGCGCTGGCCGGCCTCGCCGGAGCCCACCTCGCGCTCGGGATCTACGGCGGCCTCCAGCCCGACATGGCCGGCGGCCTGGCCTTCGAGGGCATCGTCGTCGCCCTGCTGGGCCGCAACAATCCGGTCGGCGTGGTCGCCGCCGCGCTCCTCTACTCGTATCTGCGGGTCGGCGGTGACGTCATGGAGCAGCAGACCGACGTCGGCTCCGACGCCGTGACCATCATCCAGGCGGTCATCGTGCTGCTCGTGACCGCGCGGGCGCTGCCCGAACTCGTCAAGCGGTACCTGGGTCGTGTCCGAAGGGAGGCCCGCTGATGGGCTCCGTCCTCGACGTCGTGCTCAGCACGGCATTCCTCGCGGCGATCCTCGGGGTGTCCACGCCGTACGTCCTCGCCGCCCTCGGCGGGCTGCTCGCCGAGCGGGCCGGGGTGCCCAACATCGCGCTGGAGGGCTCGATGCTGAGCGCCGCCTGCGCGGGCGCGCTGGTCGCCGGGTACAGCGGCTCGGTGTGGGCCGGAGCCGTCTGCGGGATCGCGGCCGGCGCGCTGCTCGCGCTGCTGCTCGGCGTGCTGCACCTGTACCTCGGCGCCGACGCCATCATCGCGGGCATCGGCCTCAACCTCCTTGCGGCGGGGGCGACTTCGTACACCGTGTTCGCGCTCCTCGGTGACAAGGGCGGCACCAGCAGACTGCACAGCGGCGCGCTGCCCTCCGTCCGACTGCCGCTGATCGAGGACATCCCGGGAGTCGGCGCGGTGCTCAGCGGGCAGAACGTGCTCACTTGGGCAGCCCTCGCCGCCACCCCGGTGGTCGCCTGGCTGCTGTACCGGACCCGGTTCGGCTTCCATCTGCGCGCGGTCGGGGAGCACCCGGAGGCGGCCCGCTCGGTCGGCATCCACGTCCACCGGGTCCAGTTCCGCGCCCTCGCGCTGAGCGGTGCGCTGGCCGGGGCGGCCGGTGTGTTCCTGAGCATGGGCGCCGTTTCCTTCTTCGTCACCGGCATGACAGCGGGCCGCGGTTACATCGCCCTGGCTGCCGTGTTCCTCGGCGCGCTCCGCCCCTGGGGCGTCTTCCTGGCCGCCCTCGGCTTCGGTACCGCCGAGGCCCTCGCCGTCCAACTCGGCAACCTCGATGTCCCGGGTCAGCTGGTGTCCGCGATTCCCTACGTCTTCACCCTGCTGGCCCTCGCGTTCTTCGCCTGGCGCCGCCGCCGCGCGTCACGCACCGACGCCGCTCCCGCACCACTCACCGGCCCGCCCGTCCTGGAGTCCCCATGACGAAGTACGGCCGCCCGCGCGAACGTGACCGAGGCGGTCGGCGCGGGACGTAACACCCGTCCGCCGCCCCGGAGTTGCTCACGGAACCCCTGATCCCGCGTCCGGCCTCCTGCGCCACCAGGCACCTTGCGGGGCCTCCATGCCGATGCGCGCCCGCCCACCCGAGTGTGTCCGAGGTGGGCGATGCGGCGCCCAACACCCGTCTGCCGCATCCGAGTTGCCGACGGAACCGCACAACACACACCCGGTCCTCCCGGACCATCCGGCACCTCGCGCGGCCTCCATGCCGATGCGCGCCCGCCCACCCGAGCGTGACCGAGACGGGCGACGCAGAGCCCAACACCAGTCCGTCGCACCCGAGTTGCCCACGGAACCGCACAACACACACCCGGCCCTCCCGGCCCACTCAACACCTCACGGAGCCTCCATGTCCGCTCGCACCGCCCGCGCCCGGATCATCGCCACCGCCGTTGCCCTCGCCTCCCTGCCCGCCCTCGTCGGCACCCCGGCCGCCGCCCAGGACAGCCGCGTACGGCTGGACTTCCTCGGTGAGCGGGAGCTGCCGTACGCGATGTCCTTCCAGGGAACGACCGTCGGCGGGCTGTCCGCCATCAGCTACGACGCGAAGACGGGCACGTACTACCTGATCAGTGACGACCGGTCACAGACCGGGCCCGCCCGCTTCTACACCGCACGCGTCGACTTTGCCCAGGGCGCCCTCACGAGGGTCGAACTCACCGGCACCCACCCGTGGTTGCGCCCGGACGGCGGTACCTTTCCGCCCACCTCGACCGCCACCTCCACCGTGGCGCCCGACCCGGAGGGCATCGCCGTGGACCCGCGCAGGGGCGGCCTGGTCTGGACGAGTGAGGGCGAGCGGATCGTCCCGTCCGACGGGCCGGCTCTCCTCGGCGATCCATGGATCCGCCGTGCCACCACCACGGGCGCCTACACCGGGCAGCTCCCCCTGCCCCCGCAACTGCACATGAACTCCCAGGAGTTCGGCCCCCGCCAGAACCAGACCCTGGAAGGAGTCACCTTCACCCCGGACGGCCGGCGGATCGTCACCGCCATGGAGGACCCCCTCTACCAGGACGGCGCCGACCCCACCCCGGAGCATGGTGCCCTGACCCGCATCACCGTCCACGACGCGGACACCGGGCTGCCCCTGGCGCAGTACGCCTACCCCCTGGAACCGCTGTTCGCCACACCGACGGCGGGCAGCACCGACACCAACGGCGTCAGCGACATCGTGTCCCTCGGCCACGACCGCTTCCTGGTCCTGGAGCGCGCCTCGATCTACAGCGACAACAACTGGAAGGACCGCATCTACCTGGTCGACCTCCATGGCGCGACCGACGTGCTCGGCCGTGACTCGCTCGCCGCCGCGTCGGGGCGCGCGATCAAGCCCGTCCGCAAGACGCTCGTGACGGACCTGTCCGACGTCCCCGGGCTGTCCCGGGTCGACAACGTCGAGGGCATCACCCTCGGCCCGCGCCTCCCCGACGGCCGCCGAACCGTCGTCCTGGTCTCCGACAACAACTTCGCCGCCCGCCAGGTGACCCAGATCGTCGCCTTCGCCGCCCACGGCATCTGACGGCCACCCAGCGCGCCGCGCCTCCCCTCAACGCGGCCTGGTCGACGGCTCGTTGGGGAGCATGGCGTGCGGCGGAGGGTTGGCGGACGCGCGCAGCGTCGGCTCGGTGCGCAGGTGGATGAACGTGATGAGCAGGGCGACCGCCTGTACGGCGGCGCAGCACAGGACGACCGTGTCGAGGTGGGTCGGCGGGGTGACGGCTACGAGGATGCCGGCCACCGGGAAGGGCAGCAGCAGGAGCAGCATGGTCAGGGAGAGCGTGGTGCCGAAGGCCGTCGCGGGGATGACCAGCGAACGGAGGGTGCGCAGGACGACGGTGAGGCCGCCGTCGCCCGCCATGAACAGCGCGATGAGGACCACGTAGGCGGCGTAGGACGGGGCCTGGGGGAGGGCGAGGCAGGCCGCGGAGGCGAACGTCGCGCACACCACCCCCACACCCCACAGGTCGATGCGGCTCAGCGCGAGCCGGCAGCACGTGATCGCCAACAGGGTCGCGGCAGCGGCGACGGACCACAGGGTGCCGACGTCGGCGGAGGAGCGGCCGAAGTTCTCCACCACGATGATGGGGCTGGCCGACTGGAGCAGGCCGAGGGCGAGATTGGAACAGGCCAGGCCCGCCACCAGCCAGCGCAGCGCGGGCAGTCGGTGCAGCTGGCGCAGCCCGGTCCGCAGACCGCCGGGTGTGCGTTCGCCGTCCGGCCGTGCGGAACGCAGCGGGGTGGGCGGGGTCTGGAGTCCGAGCACGGCCGCCAGCAGGGACAGCCCGGTCAGGCAGCCGAGCATCCAGCCGGGACCGACCAGCAGCAGGAAGCCCGCGAGCAGGGGGCCGACGAGCATCGCGGTCTGGTCGATGCCGATGAGGACCGACTGCACTCCGTGGGGCCGGTTCTCCGCCCGCCGGGTGACGATCGCGCCCACGGCCTCGTTCGCGACGAAGCTGAACTGGGTGAGGGTGCCGGTCACCGCGGCCAGCACCAGCACGGTCACCGTCTCCGCGGTGCCGCGCGGCAGCATCACCAGCGCCACGGCCGCCCCCGCCAGCACCAGGGCCCGCAGGAACGAGGCGAGGAAACACACGATCGCCGCGCCGCGCCGGTCCACCACATTGCCCGCCAGCACGAACGCGGCGATCCGCGGCGTCCACTCCAGGGCGAACGCCAGGCCCGTCAGTGACGAGGACCGGGTGATCGCCAGGACCAGCAGCGGCATGGCGTACGTCGACATGGAGAACGCCAGGGCGTCGCTGGTGCGCGGTGCGTAGATCCGTCGGAACAGGCTGCCGGACGGAACGGCTGCATGGCGACCGGCCGGCGGCCGGTCCTCGTGCAGAGTGATGGCCACGGAATGGAAAGCTTTCGGTGAGGCGTATCACGGAGGGGGAAACGGTTGGTACCGACCAGGGGCGAAAAGAATTCGCAGGAGGCGGGGAGAGGGGGAAAGCCCCTATGGGCAAGGGGAGTTGAGGCGTGAAATATAGCGCAGTCAATTGAGATTTGGCATATCCGGTGCGGACATCCCCTCAGGGCGTACGCCGCACCTCCCCGTACCTGGAAGGCAGAAGGCGGAAAGAAAGCCGCTTTGTCGCAAATAGGGCACGGGGAGGCGAGCAATCACGGCATTTCCCGTCACCTCTTCGGATCGCGCCTTCGGGTCACATCTTCGTGGCGCCCGCCGCGAGGTCCCGCAGGAAGTGCCGGGCGCCGACGAGGAACACCACGATCAGCGGGATCACGCTCATCAGGGCGCCGGCCATCACCACCGCGTAGTCGGTGTTGTAGGCCACGTTGAGGTTGGCCAGGGCGACCTGGAGGGTGAGCCGGTCGGGGTTGACCAGCACGACCAGGGGCCAGATGTAGTCGTTCCAGAGCTGGATGAACGTGAAGATTCCGAGGAAGGCGAGCGCCGGCCGGAACAGCGGCAGGGCCACCTGCCGGTACAGGCGGAAGAAACCGGCCCCGTCGATCCGGCCGGCGTCCAGGAGTTCGTCGGGCAGTGAGTTCTGGGCATACTGCCGCATCCAGAAGATTCCGAACGCGTTGGCCGCACCGGGTATCACGAGGGCCTTGAGGGAACCGGCCCAGCCGAAGTCGGCCATGGTGACGAACTGGGGCACGAGCGAGAGTTGGCCGGGAATCATGTACGTCGCCAACAGGATGCCGAACAGCAGCTTCCGCGCCGGGAACTCGTACTTGGCGAAGGCGAACGCGGCAAGGGAGTCGAAGAACAGCACCAGCACCGTGCCCGCCACCGAGACGACGACGGTGTTGAACAGCGAACCGAAGAAATCGATCCGGTGGATCACCTCCCGCATGTTCTCCAGGAGATGGGTGCCCGGCACCAGCCGGGGCGGGAACCGGAGGATCTCCTGGGTGGTGATCGAGGCCATCACCACGAGCCAGTAGAAGGGGAACAGTGAGACCAGTACACCGAACAGCAGCAGCACCCGGACACCGACTCGGGAGCGTCTGCTGCCGGAACCGATGGCGAGTCCCGCGCCGACGGCGGTCGTCCGGTCAGCGGCCATTGCGGGCTCCCTTGCGCCAGGCGATACGGGGACGGTCGTCGCGCTCGGAGCCGGACACCAGCCGCCAGTTGATGATCGCGAACAGCGCGATCAGAGCGAACAGGGACCAGCCGATCGCCGCGCCGTAGCCGAACTGGTGGTCGTTGAACGCCTTCTGCCAGAGATAGAGCACGATGGTCAGACCTTCCTGGCCCGGTCCGCCGGTGGTGCCGGGGTCGTCCGAGTAGAAGAGCACCTGCGACTCGGTGAAGATCTGTAGGCCGTTGATGGTGGACGTGATGACCGCGAAGAGGATCACCGGCCTCAACTGCGGTACCAGGACCCGGAAGAGGGTCTGCCGGCTGCTCGCCCCGTCCACCCGCGCCGCCTCGAACAGCTCGGTGGGGATGGCCTGGAGGCCCGCCAGGAAGATCAGCGCGTTGTAGCCGACCCAGCGCCAGATGATCATGATGGAGATCGCCGACTTGATGCCGAGGGAGGACGTCAGCCAGTTGATCCCGTCCACCCCGATCGCCTTCAACAGCGAGTTGGCCAGGCCTGCTTGGGCGAAGACCGAGCCGAAGACGATGGTCATGGCGACCATCGAGGTCACGTTCGGGATGAAGTACGCGACCCGGTAGGCGGTGGCGTGGCGCACCTGCGCGTTCAGCAGGAACGCGATGACCAGGGCCAGGAAGAGCATCGGCACCGTCGACATGAACCAGATCTCGAAGGTGTTCAGGATCGAGTGCCAGAACACCGTGTCGTGCAGCAGCCAGCGGTACTGCTGGAGTCCGACGAACCGCATGTCACCGATGCCGTCCCAGTCCTGGAAGGACAGATACAGCGAGAACCCCACCGGGAACGCGCCGAAGACCGCGAACAGCACGTAGTACGGCGAGATGGCGAGATACGGCGGCACATGCCGCCGCCAACGGCCGCGCGGGGCACCGGTGTTGGCGCCACGGGCCGTCCCGGCGTCGCTTCCGGCCGCGGGCGCCCGGTCCGCTCCGGCGACGGTCGCCAACTCAGCTCACCCCCTGCTGGGACAGCGTCCGCTCACAGGCGTTCATGGCGTCCCGCCAGGCCTTGTCGGGGTTCTTGCCGAGGGTCTCCACGTTGGTCAGCTCCTGGAAGACGGGGGTGCTACAGATGTCCTCGTAGGGGCTGAAGAAGATGACCGGGGCCTTCTCCGCGGCCGGGCCGAAGACGTCGACGGGTATCTGACCGCCGAAGAAGGGGTCGGGCCTGCGCATCGCCGGCTTGCTGTACGCGGCCGGGGTGGTGGGGAACAGGGCCATCTCCTGATAGGCCTTCAGCTGGTTCTCCGGCCCGAGCAGCCACTTCAGATAGGCGAAGGCGCCCTCGGGGTCACGGCAGTAGCGGGTGATGGTCACGTACGACCCGCCGTAGTTCGTCGGACCGCCGGGCAGCGCCGTCAGCCGCCAGGCCCCGGAGGTCTTCGGTGCCACGTCCTTGAGTCCGCCGATGGCCCACACCGCCGTGATCATCGAGGCGACCCTGCCGCGGCCCATGGCCGCGTTGTAGTCGGGCGTGCTGTCCAACACCCGGGCGCTGAGCCCCTGTCGGTAGGTCTCCACCGCCAAGTCCCAGGCACGCCTGACGTGTTGCCGGTCGCCGATGAAGCGGTTGTCGGCGTCCACGAACTGCTTCGGGCTCTGGTACAGGGCCATCCGGAAGACGTAGCTGATCTGGGAGACCAGGAACGGCTTGCCGGGCGCCCTGGACTTGAGCGTCCGGCCGAGCGCGAGGTACTTGTCCCAGGTGGCGGACTCCGCGGCGACGTCCGCCGGTTCGGTGGGCAGCCCCGCCTTCTCGAACAGGTCCCGGCGGTAGTAGAGCGCGGTCGGACCGGCGTCGAGCGGGAAGCCGACCATCCGCCCGGTCGGGCTGATGCCGCTCTTCCACTTCCAGTCCAGGTACTGGTCCTCCAGGGCGTCGGCGCCGAGCTTCCTCAGGTCGAGGAACTCCTCCTCGTCGGGGAAGAACACCGAGACGTCGGAGTTCGCGCAGGCCAGGTCCGGCACGTACGCCCGCGCCGCCATGCTGGTCCGCAGCTTCGACTTGTAGTCGCCGGCGATCGGCGAACCCTTCACCTTCAGCCCCGGTACGCCGGGCACGCCGCGCGCGGAGACGGCGAGGAGCTTGTCGCTCAGCGCGCCGTTCCAGTACCAGATGCTCAGGTGGTCGGTGCCCGCGGAGACGGAGCCGTCGGAGCTCCCGCACCCCGACAGGCCCAACAGGGCGGCACCCGCGCCACCGAGGGAGGCCCCGAGTAGTCGTCTGCGGGACATCGTTCGGATTTCCATGGGCGCGCACTCACTTTCCGGACATGCCACGGCCGGGGAGCAGGGGGGAGGGGCGAGGACGTCGACGACGGTCGGTGAGGTGGGGGTGGTCCGACATCGGGCGGCGCGAAACCGGGCGGTTACGTGGGGGACGTGAACGTTCACGTGAACGTTGCCGTCGAGTATCGAGGCGGCCGAAAACCAGTGTCAAGGGACGTGCACGGTAGTTGTGTTGGCGCTTTCTACGGATGGCGGGAGACGGCGGCCGAAGCAGGCGGCAGCACACCCGCGGCGGCGCTACGCCGAGGCCCGCACCACCAGTTGGGGAATCACCCAGGCGTCGGCGCCGCTCAACGGCTCCTGCCCCGCGCTCAGTCGGGCGACCTGCTCGATGGCCAGCCGGCCCAGGCGCCGCTTGTCGATGTGCAGGGTGCTGAGCGCCGGCTCCACCAGCTCACCCAGGGACAGCCCGTCGAAGCCCAGTACGGCCAGGTCGTCGGGCACCCGCAACCCACGGCGCCGGGCCGCACGCATCGCGCCGACGGCGATCAGGTCGTTGAACCCGAAGACTGCGGTCAACTCGGGCCGCGCGCCGAGCAGTTGAACCATGGCCGCCTCACCGCCGGCGACGCTGTGCTCACGGCTCGGCACGACCCAACTCTCGTCGACGGGCAGACCGTGCTGCCGTACGGCGGACAGAAAGGCCTCTCTGCGAGGGCCGGGGGCGTCGCTCCGGTCGCCGTCGAGCATGCCGATCCTGCGGTGCCCCGCACGCACCAGATGGGTGATGCCCTGCGCGACACCGGCGGCGGCGTCGATGCCGACGGCTCCGAACCGGGTCTGGTGCGGCCCGCGTTCGAGCACCACGGTCGGCACACCGCCCAGGTGCCGGGCGAGTACGTCGTCCGGGTTCTTGAAGTAGCCGACGACCGCGTCCGCCTGGTGGGAGAACTTGTCCAGCGCCTGGAGCTCCCGGTTCTCGTCGGTGCGCGAGTCCCACACCACGACCTGCCAGCCCCGCTCCTCGGCCGCCTCCAGCACACCGGCGGCCACCTCGGGGAAGAACGGGTTCATCAGATCCGGTATCACCAGACCCGCCGTCACCGCGCCCTTGCGGACGAGTCCCCGCGCGAACCGGCTCGGCCGGTAGTCCAGCAGCCGCGCGACCTCCAGGACGCGCTCCTTGGTGGCGGGGTCGATCTCGCCCTTGTCGTTGACCGCTCTGGACACCGTCTGCCGGGACACCCCGGCCAGCTGCGCGACGTCGTGGATCGTGGCTCGCCGCCGGATCCCGTCGGCTCGCGGCGTCCGGTCGACGCGCGGCTCGCGCTCCTGGTTGTCCGCCCACACGGTGTGCACTGTAGCCGGGGTGGGCGGATGCCTGGCAAGGAAGGAGCGGGGCGGCAGACCGGTCGTCCGGTTCCGTTCAACGGAACCGGACGCGACAGGTGCGGTTCCGGGGATCACTCTTTCGTCCTGTGGTCCGACAGCTGGGGGTACAGATGCGTGCAGGGGCGGCCGATCAGCGGCCCGGCCAGGTTCGGTTCTCCGTATTGGGTCCGCTGTCCGTCACCGACGGCGGCGAGGACGACGGGCCGCTGCCGCTCGGGCCGCTCAAGCAGCGCATGCTTCTCGCCATGCTGCTGTGCCGTCCCAACACCCTGGTCTCCGTGGACGTGTTGACGGATGCCCTGTGGGACGGCGGACCGCCCAGGACGGCGCGGAAGAACGTCCAGGTGTACGTATGGGCGCTGCGAAGACTCCTCGACGACAGCGGCGCGGGCGGACGGCTGGTCCGTGGCGCGGGCGGCTATCTGCTGTCGGTGGGTGACGGTGAGCTGGACTCGCTACGGTTCCGGAGCCTCGCCGCCGCCGGACGCGAGGCGGCGGACAGAGGCGAACTCGCCCTCGCGGCCCGGCTGTTGAACCGTGCGCTGCACCTGTGGAGCGGGCCCGCGCTGCCGGAACTCCGATGTTCGCGGCCCCTGTCCGACGAGGCCGGCCACCTCGACAAGCAGTACCTCCAGGTCTACGAGGACTGGGCGGAGGCGGAGTTGTCGCTGGGCAACGCCCGGGCGGTCGTCGCCACCATCGGCGGGCTGACGGTGCTGCATCCGCACCGCGAGCGCCTGCGGGCCGCGCACATGAACACGCTGTTCCAACTGGGGCGGCAGACCGAGGCGTTCGCGGTCTACGACGAGTACCGGCAGCTCCTGGCAGGGGAGTTCGGCCTGGATCCCAGCCCGGTGCTGGAAGCCCTGTACCGGTCGATGCTGACCGGTGGCGAGGGCCTGATCAGCCGACCCGGGCGGGCGGCGAGGCCGGCGCCCGTCGCCCCGTGAGCGTCCGCAGGGTCCGGGCGCGTTCCGTGCCCGTGAGGTCGAAGGGGACGAGCATGATCTCGTCGGCGTCCAGCGCGCCCGCCACATGGTCGATGGCCTTGGCCACCGTCTCCCGGCCGCCGTGCACCACCTGCTGGTCCTCCAGGAACCTGTGCGCGAGGAACTCCTCCCGCGCCGGCGGCAAGGACGCCTCCGGTGCGGCCCCCGTGCGCTGCCGTACGGCCTGACGCGCGGCCCGCACCGCCAGTCGCCCGGCCTCGTCGTCGCTGCCCGCGCACAGCACGTTGAGCGAGGCGATGACGTACGGGCGGGCCTGGCGCGGGCCGGGGACGAAGGCCGACCGGTAGCGGTCCACCGCCGCCGGGCGGCACTTGGAGCGCCCCAGGTGATGGCCGTAGACGAACGGCAGTGAACGCTCGGCGGCGGTGCGGGCCGAACCCTCGCCGGCTCCCAGGACGTAGACCTCGGCGGGTGTGGTGACCCGTGGGGACAGGAACAGGGCCGGGTCGTCCGGTGGGTTCTGCCTCAACGGGTCGATGAAGCCGGTGAGTTCGTCGATCAGGGCGGGGAACTCGATCGTCGCCCTGGCGTCGCGTCGTAGTGCTGTCTCCAGCGCGGCGCGATAGGCCGCGGTTCCTGCCGTGTTCGAGGAGCGGCCTACGCCCAGGTCGATGCGGCCTGGGTGCAGGGCGGCCAGGGTGGCGAACTGTTCGGCGACGACGTAGGGGGCGTGGTTGGGGAGCATCACCCCGCCCGAGCCGACCCGGATGCGGCGGGTGACGGCGGCGATGTGGGCGATGAGGACCGCCGGTGCGCTGCTGACGACATCGGGCGAGCCGTGGTGCTCGGCGACCCAGAAGCGGTGGAAGCCGCACTCATCGCCGGCCCGGGCGACGTCGGCGATCTCCTGGACGACCTGAGTGGGCGGCAGCCGGCCGTCCGTCGCGCCCACTTCCAGCACGGAGAGGAGGACGGAGGGGCTTGCGCTGTCGGCGTGGAGGTGGAGCTGTGGTGTGCTCACGAGGAACTCCTGTCCTGTGCTGGGGCGTTGGGCTGGGACGGCGCGGGCAGGACGAGGGGGACACCGGCCAGCAGGGCGAGTGCCACCGCGAAGAGCGCGGCGGTCGAGGGCAGCGAGAGGTGGGCCAGCAGCAGCCCGGCCGCCAACGGCCCGAAGGGCTGGAGGAGTTGGGCGAGCAGACTGCTGGTGGTGCTGACCCGGCCGTAGATCTCCTCGGGTACCGCGACCGCCATGATCGTGGCGAACGTCGCCGCACTCACCGGGGTCAGCAGGCACAGCGCGCAGAAGCCGGCGACGAACGCGACGGTGCTGCCACTGGACCAGGCGAGGGCCAGCAGCGCGGCGGCGATCGCGGGCGCGGACGCCAGGGTCACCTTGAGGGAGACGTGCCGCTGGAAGAGAGGCGTGAGGAGGGAGCCCGCGAGGCCGACAACTGCCGCCGCGCTCATGGCCGTTCCCACCATGACCGCGCCGTCGGGCAGCCGGCCCACGCCGAGGATCAGGGCGAACGCCAGGGCGGAGAACGCCACGTTGAGACCGGCGAAGTACGCGGCGGAGCAGCGCATGAACCGGTCCCTGATCAAGTACCGCCAGCCCGCGGTGAATTCGGTCCGGAAACGGGCGCGCTCGGGTCGTGGGCCCGTCGTGCTCACGTGCGGTTCGGGCGAGCGCCTCGACCGGACCGCCGCGGCCACGCACAGCGCGGAGGCCCCGAAGGTCAGCGCGTCCACCGTGAACGGTACGGAGGGGGAGAGCGACAGCAGCAGCCCGGCCGCCGCCGGTGCGGCGATGTCGGCGCCGTAGGCCCGCGCCTGGTTCAACGACAGTGCCGCGCCCAGCTGTTCGGTCGGGACGATCCGCCGGACCACCTTGTTCTGGGCCGGGCGGAACACCTCAAGGGCCGCGTCCGACACGATCACCGTCGCCAGGGCCAGCGCGATCGGCACGGGACGTAGCAGCACATAGAGCGCCACCGACCCCACGGCGACCATCCGGATCAGGTCGCAGAGGAGCATCAGCGTGCGCTGGTCGTAGCGGTCGCTGAGGTAGCCCGCCGGCAGGCGGGTCACCAGGGCGACGACCAGGGAGGCCGTGCCGATGGTCGCGGCGACCGTGGCGGAGTAGCCCGCCGCGAGCAGCACCAGCGGCAGCACGATGAACGTCATCGACGACCCGAAGTCCGACAGCGCCTGGCCGATCCACAGCAGCCGGAACTCGCGATTACGGCTCAGCCGGGGCGTGTCGACCGTGTCGAGGGGTGCGGTGGCGGTCATGTGTCGGTCCCGGGCGGCGTGAGCAGGTCGTCCAGAAGGAAGTTGGTGTTGGTGCGCGCGCCGGGGCCGGTCCTGCGGAACCGGTCCAGGAAGAGCGCGACACCGGCCGAACCGGTGGCCAGGTCGCAGCTCTCCCGCACCGTCTGCTCACCCGGGAACACCACGCCCTCCGGCCGCCGCACCGCGCTGCACAGCACCGCCTCGGCCGCCCGCTCCGCGTCGCCCAGCAACTCCGGGTCGCCCAGGAACTCGTACGCGTCCAGCAGGACGTTGCCGAGGCCGCTGATCCCGTGGAACAGCTGCGGGAACGTCGTGTACTTGCGCCGTACGTCCGGCAGCAGTTCCTCGATGTGCTTGCCGAGGGACTCGTCGCCGGTCACGTGGTGGTAGCGCAGCAGGGTCGTCAGGACGCCCGCGGTGCCCTCGTCCCAGTAGTGGCGCAGCACGGCGGTCGGTTCGTCGGTGGCCGCGACGGCCGGGAAGGAGAGCAGGCCGGTGGGTGAGTACGTACCGCAGGAGAGGTCGAACTCCAGCCCCGCGCGGCCCAGTTCGAGCACGGCCGGGTCACCGGTCGCCGCGTGCAGCGCGAGGAGGAACATGGCGACACCGGACGCGCCCTCGCCGTAGCCGACGGGGATGTGCTTGCCGGAACCGGGCCAGTGGGCGCGGCCGTCGTCGTGCCGGGCGTCGCGCGCGAGGTGTGCGCCGATCTCGCGGGCGCGGTCGAGGAACTCGGTGAGACCGGTGTCGCGCCACAGCCGCAGGCAGGCCATGCCGTGTCCGGCGGCGCCGGTCAGCACGCCCGGCTCGGTGTACAGCAGGGGGTGTTCGGAGGCGTCGCGCAGGACGCGGGCGGCGATGTCGCGATGGCCGAGCGCCGACAGCACCCAGGCGACACCCGCGGAGCCGTAATACAGGCCGGGCGGCAGGGACTTGTGGCCGGTCGGCTTGCGCAGCGCCCAGGCCAGGAAGGTGTCGGGCACCGCGTCGCCCGTGGTGTGCAGCGCGTAGAGGCAGCCGTAGGCGCCGTGCGCGACGGATAGCGGGTTGGTCTCGAAGACCAGCATGTCCGCCGGGAACAGCCGGTCCTCGCGTTGCGGGTCGGCGGTGTCGCGCAGGTACGTCGCGACGCCGTCGAGCGTGGTCGCGATCCGCCGGTGCAGGTCGGCCGACGACTTCGGGTCGGGTGTCACGCGGTGTGCCAGCGGCGGGAGTTGCTGCCAGGCGGTGGTGAACGGCAGGTCGGCCAGGCGCCTGCGCAGGGCCGCCGGGTCGGGCAGGCGTGCGTCCTCGTCGTAGAGATCCCTGATCAGCGTGACCAGTTCGCCGGGCAGGGCGAGATCGGCGGCCACCGCGTCGAGGAGTCGCAGGGGTACGGCGTGGTCGACCAGGTCGTTCTGCTGGCAGGTCAGCACGCAGCACAGCATGATGCCGCCGAGCGCGTAGTAGTCGGAGCGCCGGTCACCGCGGCCGGCGGCCACCGCGCGCCGGGTGACCGTCCCCGGGGTGCCCAGGCCCGCACCGCCGGCGCGGTCCTCGTGGAAGGCGGACTCCAGGTCGATGACACGGATGCGGTCGTCGGCGGTGACCATGATGTTCGTCGGCGACAAGTCGCCCAGGACGATGCCGCGTTCGTGGCAGGCGGCGATGGCGTCCGCGACCTGGAGCCACAGCAGCCTGAACCGGTCGTAGTAGTCGGTGAGTGCGGCCGGCGTGAGGTCCAGGCCGTAGAGCGGGTTGTTGGCGACGCTGAGGTGGCCGAGGTGACTGCCGTCGATGTGGTCCTCGGCGATGAACGCGTGCTCCCACTGCTCGAAGAACGTGACCGGGCGTACGAAGAGGCCGGTGTCGGCCAGTTCGGTCAGCAACTCGTACTCGTGGCGCAGGAGTTCGACGGCGTCGATGCCCTCGGGGCCCACCTCGACACCGGGCCTGGCCTCGCGCAGGACGACGTCCGCGCCCGTCTCGGTGTCCACGCCCCGGTAGATGCCGCCGCGGTTGCTGAACGCCAGTGCGCTCTCGACCTTGAAGCGGCCGTGGAGCAGGCCCTGGCCTCCGCCCGAGGTGCTGCCTTTGGTGGTGGCCTTGGTCTTGGCCGCCGCACCCTCCGTGTCGGCGTACGGGTCCCGTGCCCAACTCGGGGCGAACCAGAAGGGGGTACGCACATCCGGGACGAGTGAGCCGTCCGGTGCCTGGATCATCAGGTCCCGCAGTCCCAGCGGTTTGAGTTCGAAGCGGCTGATGAACCCGCCGTAGCGGTAGGACACGACCTTCGAACCCGGACAGCGCCGGTCGGAGAGGATGTACGGCCCGTCCAACTCCTTTAGTACGTCGGTGAGTTCGGACGTGATGGCATGGAACTGCGTGTCGTCGTCGGGGTAGACGGTGATGAACTTCCCGCTCGAAGCACGCGGGAACGACTTCCCGTTGGCCTCGCGCACCGCCATCGGATCCATCAGGAACTTGAAGCGCACCCCCGCGTCGCGCAGCACCGGCAAGGACCGGCGGAGTGTCTCGGCGCTGGTGCGCGAGGTCGCCGAGACGTGCAGCTTCCAGCCCTCGCCGACGACGGCCGCGCCCGGCGGTTCGGCGATGACCCAGTAGCCGCGGCGCCAGGTGCGCCAGGCGTCGGGCACGACCGCCTGGTACTCGCGCAGATGCTCACCGCTCGGCGCGCGCCGGCTGAAGTCCTCGAACCACCGCGGATCGTGGTTCATGTACGACAGCACGTTCTCCCATGGCAGTTGCATGTCGACCCGCTCCCCTTGTGTCCCGCGTCCGTCTGTGTCCCGCGTCCGTGTCTTCGACCGTGTCGGCGGTCCCGGGCGAGGCCGCCCGGGACCGCCGTGTGTGCGTACGGGTCAGCAGCTGGTGATGGCGCAGGAGCTGCAGCTGAAGACGATGGAGCTGGTGGGGGTCTCGATCTCCATGCCCTGGAGGGACAGGACGAACTCCGCGTCGGCGGACTCGATGTTCTTGGCCATGACGGTCTCCCGTTTCAGTGGTTTCGGGTGATGTCAGCGAGATCCGCTGACCTTTCCCATGCTGGGGAAGACCGCTTCGGGAATGGCATACCAACGGTTCGGAACCGGTATTTTCCCTTTTCCCGGGGCTGGAGCCGAGTTCTTGGGGGCACCTGTCAGTGGGGTGACGGGCGGCGGGGTCCGCGAGCCTGTGACCAGCGGAGGATGGTCCTTGAGTGCGCTTTTTCGGAACGGAACTGCTGGGCACCCCGGACGACCTGCGGCGCTGGATCGGCGAGGCGGGGCTCGTGGGCCGTGAAAGACGCTCTCGCGGAGGTCGATGAAGCGGCCCGCATTCCGTTGCCGAAGTACCAACTCGACGGGGCGGGACGGGTGTTGCGGACCGGTGGCGTCGACGAGGTGCTTGGTCCGGGGTGCGACCCGCGCTTGATCCTGGGCTGGTCCGGTCACCGTTCGGTGCGGACCGTGACACGGCGTCGGTGGCCACCGCTCCACGTTCCGCTAGTAGCCGTGCCCGGCCTTCTTGACCTTGCGGGAGACCGTGAAGCGGTCGACCTCGGCGCCGGTCGCGGCCAGCGCCCGTACCGTGAGGGTCGTCGTGCGGCCAGGCGTGGCGGGTTCGACGTCGACGCGGATGAACGAGTAGCCGGTGTAGCGGACCCGGGACCAGTCGACGTTCTCGGTGACCTGGCCGTCCTTGCCCGTCCAGTACGTCGGCACCGAGTCGATCGCGTCCTCGTGACCCTCGTAGCTGTCGGCGACCGGGAAGTTGTACACGCTCTCGCCGCCCGCGCCCGCCGTCACGTACACCACACCGCCACGGGCCGGCTCGTGGGTTCCGCCGATCGGCAGGGTCCGTACGGCCTTGTCCTGGACGACCGGGTCGGTGCGCTCGTAGACGTGGTTGTGGCCGTTGACCACCAGGTCCACCTGGTGCTTCTCGTACAGCGGCACCCACTGCTCGCGCACCCCGCCCTCGGACGCGTGCGAGCTGGTGGTCGAGAAGGCGCAGTGGTGGTGGAACACGACGACGAAGTCGACGTCCGTACGGGCCCGGAGCTCGGTGAGCCGCTTGTCGAGCCAGGCGGTCTGCTTGCCGCCGGTGTAGCCCTTGTTGGCGGGGATCTCGTACGACACGTCGTTCGCGTCGACCGAGACCACCCCCACGTTGCCGTGGACGAAGGAGTAGACGCCGGGAGCTGACGTGGCGTCAAAACCGTTGCCGGGGAGGGTGAACCGGGCCTCGTTGCCGCCGTAGCCGTTGGGGGAGTACCAGGACTCCATGTCGTGGTTGCCGAACGCCACCATCCACGGCACCCGGCTCGACAGCGGTTCTATCTGCGCGAGGAACGAATCCCATTGGCGGGCATCGTAGTTGCTCGCGTCCCCGGGCAGCCCGTGCCCGGTCTCCTCCGCGTAGCAGATGTCGCCCGCGTGCAGATGGAACGCCGGATTCTGCGCCTGGACAAGGGCGTTGAGGCCGATCGAGGTGTAACTCGGGTTCTGGTCACCGAAGGCGGTGAACGTGAAGGGCCGGGTGCTGTGCGTGCGGGGCGCGGTGGTGAAGGAGTAAATGGTGTGCGCGGCGCCCGCGTCGGCCGGGTCGAAGCCGTCGTGGCCGACGCCGTAGTAGTACGTGGTGTCGGGGCTCAGGTTGTCCAGCGCGGCGTGCACGTAGTACTGGTCGGTGTCGGCGCTCTTGCCGATCCCGGCCGGAGTGAACAGGTCACGCACCTCCGCCGGTATGCGGTGGCTCAGGTCGAGGGGGCTTCTGCCGATCCGGAGGAAGGGTTTCCGCACCGGGAGCGGCACCTGCCACGACACCCTCATCTGCGTCCGCGGATCGGCGCCGTAGGCGATGTGCCGGCCGAACGGCGCGACCAGCGAACCGTGCACGGTGGCCGTGGTGGAACCCGGCACGAGCGTGGGCGTCGCCGACGCGACACCGGCGGAGCCGCCCGCGAGGGTGACCCCGGCCGCGGCGACCGCGCCACCGCGCAGCAGACCGCGGCGGGAGAAGGCGCGGCGGAGGTATTCGTGTTGCTCGGGCATGCTCAGGGTGTCGGCGAGCCGGTCGGGAAGGCCCATGCGAGGAGTGTTCATGGGCGCGACGCTGGCAGCGCCGGTTGAACTACCGATTGCCGCCTGCCCATGGGTTGGCCATTTCCCGCCCATTGCCTGGCTCGTTTCCTATGCCCCGGATGTCCCCGGCGGCTGAGTGAAGTGGCGGGCACCGGTCAGCACGAGCACCGCCAGCGCGGCCGGTGCCGCGTACGCGAGCCGGAACTCGCCGGTGGAACCGAGGAGTCCGCTCACCGCGCCGCCGGTGACGACGCCCGCGTAGTTGAAGAGGTTCAGCCGGGCCAGCACCGTCTCCGCGGCGCCGGGCCGCAGCCGCGCGGCGGAGGCCAGGCACAGCGGGGCCAGCACTGACGCCCCCAGCCCCACAACTCCCGCCGCGAGCACGGCGAACGGCCAGCTCGGGGCCGTGGCCACGCCCACCAGGGCGCCCGCCACCACCAGCGCGGCCGTGCGCACGACGGCGACCGTACCGACCCGCTGCACCAGCCGGTCCACGGTCGCCCGCCCGACGACCGTGCCGGCCTGGTACGCCGCGTACGCCATCGGAGCCACCGCGAGGGACGCGCCGAGAGTCTGTCGCAGATACACCGCCGACCAGGCGGAGACGGTCGAGTCCACGACGTAGACGACGAGGAGGACCAGCCCGAAGGGGAGGAGCCGCAGCCACAGACGGCGTCCCAACGGCCTTTGTGCGGAAGGCACTTGGACGGAGGGGAGGGTGTGCGTCCGCAGGCAGACGGCGACGGCCAACAGGATGCCCGCCTGTAGGGCCAGGCCGTCGCCCACCGGCCGGTCCAGCCGGGCCGCCCCGGCGGTGAGCAGGGCCGCGAGCACACCGCCCACGCTCCACGCCGTGTAGAACGACCCGAAGACGCTACGGCCGTAGGCGCGCTCGATCGCGGCGGCCCGGGTGTTGATGCCGACGTCGAGGCCGCCCACCGCGAGGCCGAACAGGACGTACGCGCAGATGACGGTCTGCGGGCCGGGAGCCCAGCCGATCAGGGTGAGCGCGACGGCGGCCGTGAGCAGCGCCCCGCGCATCGTGGCGACGGGCCCGGCGACGCGGACCGCGGCCAGTCCGAGGAAGCTGCCGACCCCCGCCGTCAGGGCCACCCCGACCAGCGTGGCGGTGGTCAGGAGCGGGGACAGCCTCAGATGTTCGGTGACGGCGGGGACGGTCGTGTACACGGCGGCGACGGACATGCCCTGCGCGGCGAACGCGAGGGTCGTCGCCCTTCGGGCACCTGCCCTGTCGGCGGGGCGCTCGACCCGCGCCCGGCCCGGAGTGCTGACTGACATGCACAGACCGTAGTCAGCCGTGGCGGGACGGACGGAGGACGCCGGGGGCCGTTGAGGGGACTTCGGCGGCCAGGGGATACGACCGATGATGTCCGGATGCTTACGGTGGTCGCCCACGAGGAGGTGAGTGCGATGTTCCCTGTCCCGGCCCCGGAGGACCCGCACGGGACCAGCCGCAGCACGTCGGCGACGATCCAGCCGAACATCCTGCGCTATCTCGTCATCGTCGCCGACGCACGCGGAGTCGACCTGCGGCCCCTGCTGAGCGAGGTCGGCCTGGACGACACCCTCATGCGCTCGGCCGCGCTGCGGGTGTCGTACCGGCAGGGCAGCGCGGTGATCCGGCACGCGGTGGAACTCACCGGGGACGAACGGCTGGGCCTCAAGGTCGGCGCGGCACAGCACCTGACCGCATGGGGCCTGCTCGGCTTCGCGCTGCTGGCCGCCGACACCCTGCGGCACGCCATCGAGACCGGCGTGAACTACCAGAACCTCTCCGGCGCGATGACCGTGTGGTCCACGGGACTCGGCGAGGACGGCGCCTTCGTCCTGCGCGCCCAACTCCCCGACCCCGCCATCGACCCGAGCGTGGCGACCTTCCTCATCGAGGAGGGCTTCGCCTCCGTGGTCACCCTCTCCCGGCTCGCCGTCGGCCCGGACTTCGCCCCGCGCGTGGTCGAGTTCTCCTCGCCGCCACCCCGCCAACGCGAGCTCTACGGCGCCCTGTTCGGCTGTCCGGTCCGCTTCCGCGCCCCGGCCGACCGCATCGTCATCGACCCGGCCTGGGCCGGCGCCCGGATGCCCGGCCGTGACCCGGTGACCTACGCCTCGACCCTGGAGACCCTCGACGCCCAACTCGCCTCCCGCACCGACCAGCAGGACCTCCTCGAAGTCCTGGAGGTGTCCGTCGCGCAGAGCCTCCCGGTGATCCCGTCCTTCGGCGAACAGGCACGACGGCACGCGACGAGCGAACGGACACTGCGCCGCAGACTCGCCGACTGCGGCACGACGTACGAGGCACTGGCCGAGGGCGTACGCCGGGAACGCGTCGAACAGCTGCTGCTGCGCCCGGAGTTGACGCTCCGTGAGATCGCCCGCCGCGCGGGATTCTCCGACGAACGCGCCCTGCGCCGCGCGGTACGCCGCTGGCACGGCACCTCTCCGGTCCAGCTGCGGGAGCAGCTGCTCCGGGCGGCGACGCACCGCGCGTGACGCCGTCAACCGGTCGGGATCCAGGGCGCTTTACGCCCTGGCTCGCTCAACGGGTAGGGATGACTCGCTCAACGGGTGCGGATCCAGACCGTCTTCTCCCGCGTCCACTGGTCGAAGGCGTTCGTCGACTTCTCCGCGCCGCCGAACCCGGACTGCTTCCAGCCGCCGAAGGGAGTGGTGATGTCCCCCTCGCTGTACGCGTTCACGGAGACCACGCCCGCCTCGATGCCCCGGGCCAGCCGCAGCGCGCTGTCGAGGTCGCGGGTCCAGACCGAGGCGGCGAGCCCGTACTCGGTGGCGTTGGCCATCCGCACCGCCTCGTCCTCCGAGGCGAAGGTCTCGACGGTGACCACGGGACCGAACAACTCCCTTGTGAGTACGGCGCTTTCGGCGGGCGCGCGGGTGATCACGGTGGGCGGGTAGTAGGCGCCGCGCGCGGGCAGCCCGTGGGGGAGTCCCGCGGTGTGGATCTGGGCGCCGGCCGCCCGGGCGGCATCCACGGCACCGGCGACCCGGTCGAAGGCGGCGCGGTTGATGAGCGGCCCCTGCTGCGTGCGCGGGTCGGCCGGATCGCCGATGACAAGGGCCCTCGCCGCGGCCGTGAACCGCTCCACGACCTCCTCGGCGATGCTGTGGTGCACCAACACCCTTGAACCGGCGGTGCAGTTCTGCCCCATCGTCAGGAACGCGGCCTCGATCATGTCGCCGATCAGCTCGTCGCCGTAGGAGAGCGCGTCGGCCATCAGCACCTGTGGGCTCTTGCCGCCCATCTCCAGGGAGACGCGCTTGAAGTTGCTGTCGGCGGAGGCCCTGAGGATGTGGCGGCCGGTCGTGGTGGAGCCGGTGAAGGAGAGGGCCTGGACGAGGGGGTCGCGGGCGAGGGCCGCTCCGGCTTCCTCGCCGTAGCCGGGGAGGACCGTGAGCACGCCCTCGGGCAGGCCGGCTCCGGTGGCGAGTGCGGCCAGGTGCAGGGCCGAACGCGGGGTCGCCTCGGCCGGTTTGACCAGCAGGCAGTTGCCCGCGGCGAGGGCGGAGCCGATCTTCCAACTGGCCATCGCCAGGGGGTAGTTCCACGGGAGGATCGCCGCGCCCACGCCGACCGGTTCGCGGGTGACGAGTCCGAGGGCGTCGGGTCCGCCCGGCGCGACCCGGCCGAAGACCTTGTCCGCCGCCTCGGCGAACCAGCGGATCGCCTCGATCGCCCCCGGTACGTCCCCCGTACGGCACTCCGTGATGGGCTTGCCCGCGTCCTCGCTGTCGAGCCGGGCGAGGAGCTCGGCGTCGCGTTCCATCAGGTCGGCCAGGCGCAGCAGTACGGCGCCGCGTTCCCGGACCGGAAGCCGGGACCACACCCCGGAGTCGTGGACACGCCGGGCCTGTTCGGCGGCCTTGGTGACGTCGTCGGCGCTCGCGGCGGGGAGGGTGGTGATCGGTTCGCCGGTGGCGGGGTCGACGATGTGCAGCGTGTCGTTCCTGGTCATGCTTCCTCCACCAACTCCCAGCGTCCGTCGGTCTGTCGGGCCAGTCCGCGGCGGCGGAGTTCCTCCAGATAGCGGGCCATGCCGCGGTCGCCGCGCCTGCGGAACAGCGGGAAGACCCTGGGCAGCAGGTTCGGTACGAGCATCGCGAACCGCACCAGACGGGACTCGCCGGAGCGCGGGTAGGCCTCCAGGCGGGGCCTGTCGAGGAGGCTCACGACGGCCGTCACGACATGCGCGGGCTGTTGCGGCGGGTCCTGGAACTGCATGGAGTTGCCGCCGTCCACGGCCTCCTGGCGCAGCATCCTGGTGTCGGTCGCCGACGGGAGCACCGACCCGGCGAGAATCCCCTTGCTCCGCAGGTCGAGCCCGATGGCGAGCATCGCGCCGCGCAGCCCGAACTTGGACGCCGTGTAGATCGGGGTCTCGCCCAGCGGGAAGATCCCGCCGAGGGAGACCGTGGTGACCACGCGGGCGTCGCGCGAGGCCTTCAGTAGGGGGATCGCGATCCGGGTCGCGACCAGCGGGGAGGTCAGGTTGAGGGTGATCTCTTGCTCGATGCTCTCGACGCTGCGGACGTCGAAGCGCTCCGAGCTGGTCATCCCCACGTTGTTCACCAGCACGTCGAGACGGCCGTAGTCATCGGCGACCCGCTCGAACAGCCGCTCCAGCTCGGGGCGTTGGAGCAGATCGCAGCCGATACCGGTGTGGCCGGCGCCGGGGAGTCCGGCGGCCACCTTCTCGGCACGGGCCCCGTCGATGTCGACGACGACACAGCGCGCGCCGCCCGCGGCGAAGCGGTGGCACAGTGCGCTGCCGATGCCGCCCGCGCCGCCGGTGACCAGCATGACCTTGTCGGTGAAGTCGAACCTCCCGCTCATGCCGTCGCCTCCACGCGCCGGGCGGCGGACCGCGCCGGCGGTGCCTGGCCCTCGGTGCGCCAGCCCATCCGGCGGGCGACCTTGCCGAGGTACTTCACGAACGCCCCGCTGTCGACGTAGCCGGTGTGGCGGGGCGAGGCGACGAACTTCAGCCCGCTGGACAGGTCGGGACGGTCGGCGCGGATCAGCTGCGCGAACCGCTCGGCGTTGGGCAGTCCGTGACGCGTGTCGTTCAGATACCCGGCGATCAACTGGGCCTGGCTGTCGAAGAGTTGGTAAGCACCGGAGTTGGTCTCGACGAACCCGATCCCGAACAGGCCCTGGTGCTCGCGCGAGAACGACGACAGATACAGGTCGGGATGCTGTTCGTCCCCGAAGTACCGCTGCGCGACCGGCACTTTGTGGACGTAGCCCGTCGCCAGCAGGACGAGATCGAAGTCGTCGCTCGTGCCGTCCGTGAAGTGCACGGTGCTGCCCTCGGCGCGGGTGATGCCGGGCCTGGCGGTGATGTCGCCGTGCTGGAGGTGGTGGATCAGCATCGAGTTGATGGCGGGGTGCGTCTCGAAGAGCTTGTGGTCCGGCTTCTGTAGTCCCAGGCGCGTCGGGTCGCCGTTGACGATCCGCAGCAGTCCGCCGAAGACGCGCTGCGCCAGCCACATCGGCAGATGCGGCCCGCTGTTGGCGATGGTGTCCACCGGCCGCCCGAAGAGATGCTTCGGGATGAACCAGTACCCGCGCCGCATGCTGATCACCGCGTGGTCCGCCGTCCGGGCCGCGTCGCACGCGATGTCGCAGCCGGAGTTCCCCGCACCCACGACGAGCACCCGCTTGCCGCGCAGCTCCTCGGCGCTGCGATAGCCGGCGGTGTGCCGGATCTCGCCACTGAACTCACCTGGAATCTCAGGGATGTTGGGGTGCCACTGCGAGCCGGTGCAGACCACGACCTGCCCGTGCAGGCTCTCCCGCCCGTCGGCCCTGACGACCGTCCACGTGCCGTCCGCGTTCTTCTCGACGCTCCGCACCCCGACACCGAACTCGATCCGGTCGGTCAGTCCGTAGGCGTCGGCGAAGGATCGCAGATACGACAGGATCTGCCGGTGCGGCGGGTAGTCCGCGAAGTGGTCGGGCATCGGGAAACCGCCGAAGCCCGACAGGGTCCTGCTGGAGATGAAGTGGGCCGACTCGTACATCGGGCCGCCCGGGTTCTCGATGTCCCAGATACCGCCGAGCCCGGAGTGCCGCTCCAGATGCGTGTACGGCAGCTTCCGCTCCGCCAGCGCCCTGGCCATGGCCAGCCCGGCAGGCCCCGCCCCGATCACACACGTGTCCAACTGGCTTTCCGTCACGAGCCTGCCTCCTCTGTCGTCCCGTCCCACGGGCGTTGCAGGAAACGTATGCACCCGCCGTCCGGCGCGAACTGACCCGCGCGGCCAGGGACCGGACCTCAGCGGCCGTGGCGCGGTCACGGGCGTCAGGCTGAGAGCATCCCGACTTGTTCGGACGACTTGTTCATGAGACTCAGTCGGTATGATGGGGGTATGGCTCACGTTTCCGCGGCCGAGCGCCGCCCCCAGCTCATCAAAGCGGCCATCGACTTCATGACGAGGGAGGGGGTCGCGGCCGGCAGCACGCGTGCCATCGCCGCCGAGCTGGGGGTCGCCCAGGCCACGGTGCACTACACCTTCGGTACGAAGGAAGGGCTGTACCTCGCGGTCATGGAGCAGCTCACGCAGGATCTGGTGGCTCAGGTCGAGCAGGCGGCGCCGGCCGACGGAGGCTTCGAGGAGACCGCGAGCGCGCTGGTGGCCGCGCTGTGGCGGACGGTGCGGGAACAGCCCGCGAGCCATCAACTCCTCACGGAACTCACCATGTTCGCGCTCCGCTCGCCCGCGCTGAGCGAGGCCCTCGAAACGCACTACCGAGGAGTGACCGAGGTGACGGCGAAGCTGATCACCGAGGCGGCCGAACGCACGGGCCAACCCCTCGCCCAGCCCGTCGAGGCGATCGCGCGGTTCTTCCTCGCCGGCTTCGACGGGCTCACACTGCAACACCTCGCGCTGCCCGACGAGGAGGCCGAGCGCACCTGTCTCCAGGCCTTCGTGTCCGCCGTGGTGGCCATGGCCGGGGGGCGGCTGGAGCTGGTGGCGGTACCGGTGAGCTGACGACAGGGTGGGGCACCCGAGTTCACAGCGCACTACAGCGGCCGTGGTGCCGAGGGCCCCGTTCCGCACTGCGGGGTCCGGCTTTTCTACGCGTTCCCGGCTCTATGCCGCCGTCATCGATGAGAGGAGTCTTCACGCAACGAAAGGGATGAGTCACATGACGGCTCAGCGATTCACACTGGACGTGAAAGAACTGCACCACGGCGATGAGCACCAAGAAGTCGGAAAGTTACAGAAGTACCTGACGAAATACGGGTACTTGACCACCACCGTGACGCCCGGAGTACTGGACGACGCCACGAGTGACGCACTTCGGATGTTCCAGAACATCGGCGGAATCAGCGAGACAGGTGAACTGGATCCACGCACCGTCGACGCACTCGAGCAACCGCGCTGCGGAGTTCCCGACCTGCCCACCGTCAATGCCGCACGTCGGGGGACGAGCGCGGAATTCGTTCTGCGCGGATGCAGTTACGCCAAACTGAACTTCACCTACAGGTTCACCAACGGCACCGGCGACATCAACGGCAACGATGAACGCGCGGCCGTCCAGCGCGCCTTCGCCACCTGGGCCGCCGTACTGCGTGGCGTGCGCTTCCAACAGGTCAGCACGGCGATCTCGGACTTCGCGATCGGCTGGCACGCCGGAGACCACGGGGACGGCTCCGCGTTCGACGGCGTCGGCAACACGCTGGCGCACGCCTTCTATCCGCCGCCGTGCGGCGGAGCGAACGCAGGCTCGCTGCACTACGACGACGCGGAGACATGGAGTCTCACCGGCACCGCGCAGACCTTCGACGCGGAGACCGTCGCACTCCACGAGATCGGCCACTTGCTCGGCCTCGATCACTCGGCCGTCACAGGCGCTGTCATGTTCGCCAGCTACGGCGGAGTCCGCCGCGGCCTGACCCAGGACGACATCGACGGGATCAGGCGCCTCTACCCCGCCCTGGAGCGCCGGGGCGACAGTGCCGAACAGGCGGGATTCGTCGGTGAGATCAGTGCCGCGCGCATCAACGACACCCACGCCCTGACAGCCGTCCGCACCCAGGCCGGCACGTTGAAACTCATCGGATGGCGCCTCGACGCGAACGGCTCCGTCAGCCGCACGGCGGACAGTGCCGAGCAGGCCGGTGCGGCCACGTCGATCGACCTCGCCCGCTCCACCACCGGCGACCGGTTCGTGACGGCCTGCCGGACCGGTGCGGGGAATCTCAAGCTGATCAGCTGGTCCGTCAGCGATGACGGAACCTCGATACAGCGGCGCGGGGAGAGCGGGAACCAGGCGGGCGTGGCCACGCTGATCCGGGTCGTCCCGGCGAGTCCACTGCTCTGGACGACAGCCTGTCGCAACGGCAGCGGCAACCTTTCGGTCATCGTCTGGAGCCTGAAGCCCGACGGTTCCTTCACCCGGCTCGCGGACAGCGGAACCCAGGCCGGCGAGGTCCGCGACGTGGACATGGCCGTCGTCGACACTCGGCTGGTCCTCACCGCCGTGCGGGACGGATCCGACAATCTCAAGCTGATTCTCTGGCGCGTCACCGACCAGTCCGTGCAACGGCTGGGAGACAGCGGGAACCAGGCAGGGAACAGCAGGCTGGTCAAGGTCTTCATGGACCCGTCCGGAGTCGCGGTGACCGCGGTCAAGACCGCGTCCGACACCCTGAAGCTGATCACCTGGCGGGTCCAGCCCAGCGGCGTGATCCAGCGGCTCGGAGACAGCGGCGAACTGGCCGGGATCACCAACGGCCACGACATCGGTGCGGCGCCCGGCGGACGGCTGGCGACCCCCGTCGTCACCGAGACGGGAAATCTCAAGGTCATTCTCTGGCAGGTGAACGCTTCCGGAACGGTGACCAGGTGGGGAGACAGCGACGACCTCGCAGGCGCCGCCGCCCTGCCCGCCCTGGTCGACCCACAGGGACAGAACCTTCTCACCGCCGTCCGGACGGCGAGCTCCACGCTGAAGCTCATCACCTGGGGGACCTGACCTCGGACCCCGGACCGACCGATGCGGACAGCGGATGCCGACGCCCCCTTCCCAGGGGGCGTCGAGCGCACCTCGGACGTACTGAAGGGCTAGGCGCGCGTGTTGAGGGCCTCGGAGCGGATCAAGGTGTTCAGGTCGGCCATCGAGGCACGCATGTTCGCGCGCATGCCCGGCTGTTGTATCCGGTCGAGCAGGAGCCCGATCGGGCCGAGACCGATGACGTACTCCACCCGGTAGGTCATCCGCGTGGCCTCCCTCCCGTCCGGACCCCGGGTCGGCTCGAACTCGAAGACGCTGGTCACGTCCTTCAGCGGGGTGAACCCGACCCCGGTGTCGACACGGCGCCTCAGGGGATCGATCTCCACCACCGTCCACACCGAGTCGGTGCGCAATGGGCCGAGCGTGCGGTTGCGTTCGGCGTACGTCCTGCCGAGGGTGGCGATGCCGTGGTGGTCGGTGACCTCGATGACGCCGGCGACCCACTCGGCGTACCGGTCGGTGCGGGCGACGACGTCCCACACGCGCTCTACGGGAGCGTCGACGACGGCGCATTCGGTGACGTGGAACGTGGTCATGAGCGGTTCTCCTTCTCGCGGTTCTCGCTGTTCTCGTTGTTCTGGCTTCTGATCCCGGTCAGCTCCGGTGCAGGAGTTCGGTGGCGGTGTGCCGGCCGGAGCGGACGGCGCCGTCCATGAAGCCGTTCCAGTAGGGGGAGAACTCGGACCCCGCCCAGTGCACGCGCCCGAACGACCGGCCCAGCCACTCCCCGTACTCGGTCAGCACGCCGGGGGCGGCGACGGACGTCGGGCCGCCCCGCGTCCACTGCTCGGCGGTCCAGTCCTGCTCGACGTAGTCGACGGTGTCGTAGGCCCGTTCCCCGACGACCTGGGCGAAGGAGCGCAGCACCGCGCCCCGGCGCTCGCCCGCCGGGCGGTGGGCCCACTTGCGCCACTCCTTGCCGCCGAGGAACCCCATGAGCACGCCCGGTCCGCCGTCGGGCGGGGAGTTGTCGAACATCTCGCGGATCGGCGAACCGCCCCGCAGCAGGCCCATCCCGGACAGGCCCTCGGCCCGCCAGAACGGGGTGTCGTAGACGGCCACGCACTTCATGAGCGTGCCGAACGGCAGCCGCTGGAACAGCTGGTCCTGCTGCGGCGGCAACAGCGGGTCCCAGACGATGCGCGAGGCGAGGTGCGGCGGTACGGCGACGATCACGCGGTCGGCCCGCCAGTCGCCGGCGTCGGAGACCACCGTGACTCCGTCGGTGTCCTGGCTGATCCGCCGGACCGGCGCCAACAGCCGGACGCGGCCGTCGAGTTCCTCGGCCAGCCGGGTCGTGACCAGCTGCGAGCCGCCGACGAACCGACTGTCCTGCGCACCGCCGGAGGTGCCGGTGCCGTGCTCCATGGTGCCCGGGTGGAGCTCGTCGCCGAACGTGGAGACGTACCAGAGGCTGAACAGCGCCGACGCGTCGCGCGCCTCGCCGCCGTACGCGGAGTTGAGGAAGATGTTGATCAAGTCGACGGCGTCGCCGGTGACTTCGGCCTTGCGCAGCCAGGTCTCGTACGTCATTCCGTCCAGGTCACGGGCGTTGGGCGCCCGCCACGGAGCCGCCGGGGGCACCTTGCCCGCCGCCTGGCCGATGCGGGCCAGGGCGATGCCCATGTCCGGGAGGGCGAGGAGGTCCGGGGGAGTGTGCCCCGCGAACCGCCTGGCCCTGCCGTCGCGGACGTAGACCCGCTCGCCGGGTACGGCGGCCTCGTACGTGGCCACGCCGACCTCCTTGGCCAGCGCCAGGATGTGGTCCTGCGTCGGGCCCACGAACTGCCCGCCGATCTCGGTCACTTGGCCGTCGCCGAGGTCGTGGTTGAGCAGCCGGCCGCCGACCCGGTCACGGGCCTCCAGGACGGCCACGGACCTGCCCGCGGCGACGAGTTCGCGCGCCGCGGTGAGTCCGGCCAGCCCGGCGCCGATCACGACGACGTCGACCCGCGTGCTGTGCGTACTGGGCATGGTCACTCCTTGGCTCACGGCGTTGAAGGGGTTGCCGCACAACCTACACATGACATTGTCGGTCGACAAGGTCGAATGGTTTTGTCGCTTGAACTGTGGCTCTGAGCTGCGGTTATTCCAGGGGAGACGTGCATCACGGTTGAACGACTGGGTCGCTCGACTTGAGCGAGTGATAAAGTCGAGCCCATCGATCGGGACGCCCCTCGGCGCAACCCCGTCACGCGGCCGGTGTCCGGTCGGCGTTCCTTCCCGTACCCCTTTTCCCTCCGCCCCGTTCCAGGGAGTTAGTCATGGCTGTCCTCCTTCACCGGCTGGGCCACAGCGCCTACCGGCACCGCAAACTCGTCCTGGGCATATGGCTCTTCGCGCTGGCCGCGCTCATCACGTGCGTCGGCGTCTTCGGCGGCAAGCTCGACGACCGCTTCTCGGTGCCGGGCACCGAGTCGCAGCGGGCGTTGGACAGCCTGGGCAAGACCCTTCCGGAAGCCTCGGGCGCGAGCGCCCAGATCGTCTTCACGGCGCCCGAGGGGCACCGGATCACCGAAGCCCCCTACACGGCGGTCATCGCCCGGACCGTGGCGGAGACCGAGCAGGCGCCCCAGGTCAGCGAGGTCGTCGACCCTCGCACCGCCGGAGCCGTCTCCGCCGACCGGACGGCGGCGATCGTCCAGGTCCAGTACCGCGTGCAGACCGCGGAGGTGCGGACCTCGTCCGTGGACGCGATCAAGAACGCGGCCCGCGCGGCGGAGCAGGACGGGCTGCGGACGTCGGTGGGCGGTTCCGTCTTCAGCAGCAAGGGAGTTCACATCGGGCCGTCGGAGATCATCGGCGTGGCCGTGGCGCTGCTCGTGCTCGTCGTCACGTTCGGTTCGCTGCTCGCCGCCGGCATGGCACTGCTGCCCGCACTGATCGGCGTGGCGGCCGGCCTGGCCGGGCTGCTCGCCCTCGCGCCCGCCGTCAGCGTCTCCTCCACGACCGTCACACTCGCCCTGATGCTGGGCCTGGCCGTCGGCATCGACTACGTGCTGTTCATCCTCTCCCGCCACCGACAGCAACTCGCCCGCGGCACCGACCCGAAGGAGTCCGTCGCGCTGGCCGTCGGCACGGCGGGCAGCGCCGTGGTCTTCGCCGGTACCACCGTGATCATCGCGCTCGCCGCGCTGAGCGTCATCGGCATCCCGTTCCTGACCACGATGGGGCTCGGAGCCGCCGGAGCCGTCCTCATCGCGGTCCTGGCCGCGATCACCCTCGTCCCCGCCGTCGCCGGATTCGCCGGCACCCGGCTCGCCCCCAAGCCCGGCACCCGTGCCGCCCGGCGGGCCGCCGACGCCGAGGGAGCCACCGGCCGCACCACCCTGGGCACCCGCTGGACCAAGTGGGTCATCGCCAAGCCGCTGCTGACCGTGCTCGCCGTCGCCGGCATCCTGGTCACCCTCATGCTGCCCGCCGCCGACCTCCGCCTGGCCCTCCCCGACAACGGCTCCGCCCCGCACGCCTCCACCCAGCGCACGGCCTACGACACGATCAGCGACAAGTTCGGCCCCGGCTTCAACGGGCCCCTGCTCGTCCTGGCCGAGACCAACGACCGTACGACTGCCACGAGTTCACAGGTCGGCGCCCAAGTGGCCGCGAAACTGCGGACCTTGAAGAACGTCAAGGCCGTCCTGCCGCCCGGGCTCACCAGTGACCCGGCACAGAGCATCGTCACGGTGCTGCCCAACTCCGGTCCCGACAGCGTCCGTACCGACCGACTCGTCCGCGACATCCGCTCGGCCGCGTCCGACCTCCGTGCCACCACCGGCGCCTCGATCGTGGTCACCGGCACCACCGCCGTCAACATCGACGTCTCCAACCGGCTCAGCGACTCCCTGCTGCCCTTCGTCGCCATCGTCGTCGGCCTCAGCCTGCTCCTGCTGATGATGGTCTTCCGGTCGCTGGTGATCCCGGTCAAGGCCGCAGTCGGCTTCCTGCTCTCGGTGGGCGCCTCGCTCGGTCTGGTCGTCGCCGTCTTCCAGTGGGGCTGGCTGGCCGACGTCCTCGACGTGCCGCACAGCGGTCCGGTCGTCAGCTTCCTGCCGATCATCCTGATCGGCGTGCTGTTCGGACTGGCCATGGACTACGAGGTGTTCCTCGTGTCCGGGATGCGCGAGGAATGGGCCCACACCGGCCGGGCCCGGCAGTCGGTCGTCGACGGCGCCCGGCACAGCGTGCGGGTCGTCACCGCCGCCGCCCTGATCATGTTCACCGTCTTCGCCGGGTTCTTCCCGCTGGACGACTCCCTGATCAAACCGATCGCGTTCGCCCTGGCGGTCGGCGTGGCCATCGACGCCTTCGCCGTCCGCATGACGCTCGTACCGGCGGTCCTCGCGCTGGCCGGCCGGGGTGCCTGGTGGCTGCCGGGCTGGCTGGACCGGATCCTCCCCGACCTCGACGTCGAGGGAAGCAGCCTCCAGAAGGCCGTACCGGCGGACCGCGCGGAACCCGAGCCCGCGGTTGCGGCTGGGGCGGGTGGGAACTCCGAGAAGTAACGGGCCGTTACGCAAAGACCAAGCCTTGGGGCGGAGTTGAAGAAGATTTCACCCGAGCCTCGGGCCCTGAGTCCCGAGCCACAAGCATCGAGCCCCGAACCCCGAGGCTCACCAGAGTCACCGAGTTCGCCCAACCACCGCCCGGTCGTCGCGCCACGCGCGTGTGGCCGTCGCGTTCGCGTCGCCGAGGAGTTTCTCGACCCCCGCCCAGCCGCCGTCGGAG